>JAHELX010000450.1 GCA_024643945.1 Anaerolineales bacterium | reverse complement strand
CCGGCTGGCCGTCTACATAGAAGACCTGGCGCCATGCCAGCGAGATGAGGAACAGGCAGTCAAAGGTCCACCGGTCCACGCCGCCTTCGACGCCGAGGGCCAGCCCACCAAAGCTGCTTTGGGATTTGCCCGGAGCCAGGGAGTGGACAAGGTTGATTTGCAGGTGCGTGACGTATCAGGTGGAAAATACGTCTTCGCCATCCGGCGTGTCGAGGGGCGACCCGCTGCCGAGGTGCTGGCTGAGACTCTTCCCGGCCTCATCGGCGGCATCAACTTTGGCAAGAGCATGCGCTGGCTGCCACCCAATCGCCCCAGGGGAGAGGGGTTGGGCATCACCTTCAGCCGCCCCATCCGCTGGCTGGTTTGCCTGCTGGGAGACCAGGTGATTCCATTTGAATATGCTGGTCTCAGCAGTGGGCGCGTCAGCCGGGGGTCTCGACCTGCCGGCTCTCCGAGAGTTGAAATCAGCGCGGCCGCCGATTACTTGCCGGCGATGGCTGCCCAGGGCATCCTGGTCGATGTGGACGAGCGGCGTGACGCCATCCGCGAGCATATCCAGCGCCTGGCGGCAGAGGTCGGCGGCACAGTGCGCGACGACCCGGCGTTGCTGGAGGAAGTCACCAATCTGGTCGAACATCCGACTGCCTTGCGGGGTAGCTTCGATCCATCCTACCTGTCTCTGCCCGAGCCGGTGCTCGTCACGGTGATGAAAAAGCACCAGCGCTATTTCCCGGTGGTCAGGGACTCAGGGACTCAGGGACTCAGGGACTCAGGGAAACAAGATGCTGGACAAGTGCCTGATTCCCTGAGTCCTGGTTCCTTGATGCCTTACTTCATCGCCGTTCGTAACGGCGGCACAGAGCACCTGGACGTGGTGCGACGGGGCAACGAAGGGGTGTTGCGTGCCCGCTATGCCGACGCGGACTATTTCTTCAAGGTCGACACCGAAAAGCCGCTGGAAGGTTTTCTGCCCCGACTCGATACGCTCCTGTTCCAGGAACAACTGGGCTCGATGCTCGACAAGACGCGTCGGCTGGAACAACTTGTCTCGACCATCGGGGAGGCGCTGGAGATTTCGGAAGGCGAATTGGGGACGGCCCGCCGGGCGGCGCATCTGTGTAAGGCAGACCTGGCTACCCAGATGGTGATCGAGTTGACCAGTTTGCAAGGGGTGATGGGCCGCGAATACGCCCGGCACTCGGGCGAGAGCGAGGCAGTCGCCACTGCTATCTACGAGCACTATTTGCCCCGTTTCGCCGGGGATCAGCTCCCTACCACTCGACCTGGATTGGTCGTCGGGCTGGCCAATCGTCTGGACAGCCTGGCTGGCCTTTTCGCGGTGGGGTTGGCGCCTAGCGGCTCGGCCGATCCCTATGGCCTGCGCCGTGACGCGCTGGGGTTGGTGACGGCCCTCATCGAGACCGGCACCGACTACTCGGTCGCCAGCGGCCTGCATGCCGCCGCTCAACTGTTGCCCCGGCAAGTGGAGATCAGCGAAGAGTCCCTGACAGCCAGCCTGGACTTCGTGAAACGTCGGTTGGAGGGGGTGCTACGCGATCGGGGACTGCGCCACGACGTGGTGCAAGCAGCCCTGGCCGAGCGCGGCGATAATTCCTATCGCTGTTTGCAGGCAGCTCAGGCCCTGCAAGGTTGGGTGGAGCGGGAGGACTGGGAGCCGACATTAATTGCTTATGCTCGCTGCAAGCGTATCGTCCGTCCCATTCTCGACGAAGTGCGGGGTTACCAGGTGAATCCCGACGCTTTCGTAGAGCAGGCCAGTCGTAACCTGTGGACCGTCTATCGGCAGGCTACCCAGAACCTGGGGACGGACCGGAATGTGGATGCAGTGGTAAGCGCGCTGCAAAAACTTACCGATCCCATCAACATCTTCTTCGATAAGGTGTTGGTGATGGCGGAAGATGAGGTGTTGCGCCGTAACCGCCTGGCCCTGGTCTACGCCATCGCCGCCATCCCCGATGGTGTGGTGGATTTGAGCCAGGTGATGGGGTTCTGAGGGGGGATCACTGGTAGGGGTACAGCACGCTGTGCCCCTATCAGTACAAGGCTACACAGGCATCTGATAGATGCGATAGGTGCGATAGACGTGCGCCCCATACGGCTGGCCGACGTTCGCGACGATGCGATTCATCATATCGTTGTTCTCCAGGATCCACGACATCTCGGTGGACTGATAGCCGTTCTCGACAGCCGCTTTGAGCGTTTCGAACATTAGAAGCGACTCGATGCCTCGTCCCCGGTGCTCCTCAACCACACCCATAATCATCAGGCGCGCTCCGGTGATCTTGCGAGCATACCACAATGCCTTAATCCAGCCAAAGGGGAACAGGCGTCCGTTCAGGCGCTTGAATACCTGGTTTATGTCGGGGACAGCCACCGACACACCAACCGGTTCGCCGTCTATCTCGGCGATGATGGCCAGGTTGGGGTCGAGAACCTGCTTGAGATCGGCGGCCATCTTGTCGAATTCGGCATCGGTCATGGGAACGAATCCCCAGTTTTTCTCCCACGCCCGGTTGTAAACCGCTTTGGCTTCCAGAATTTCCTCGTCGTAGGCCTTCATATTGGCCGGGCGCATGGTGACACCGGCCCGCCGTCTGACCTTATCCGTCACCCGGACGAGTTTAGCCGGCAATTTGTTTGGATCTCCTTCAAATTGCGCCAAATCGCCGATATAGGCATACAAATCCATCGCCTTGGTCAGGCCAAAACGTTCGAAAAACTCACTGTAGTAGGGAGGGTTGTAGGGCATCATCACCATAGGCGGACCGTCGAACGCGTCAATCAACAGGCCGCACTCGTCATTTTGTGAGAAGCTGAGCGGCCCACGCAATGCCGCCATCCCCCGCTCGCGTACCCAATCCCTGGCGGTCGAGAGCAATACCTCGGCCACGGCGTAATCGTTTACCGCCTCAAAGAGACCGAACATACCGATGTTTTCGTCGTGAATTTTGTTGTGGAGGTGATCAATGTGGCTGGAGATAGTACCCACCACCCGGCCGTTTCGGCGCGCCAGCCACAGAGCCACGTCGGCGTGATCAAAGAAGGGGTTGCGTTTTGGATCGAGGAATTTGCGCCGCTCACTCAATAGGAGGGGGACCCAGTTGGGATCTCCCCGGTATAACTGGAAGGGAAAGCGGATAAAGTCTTCAAAATCTTGGCGAGTTTGCGCCTGTTCAATGTGTACGTTCTTGTTTGCCATAGCGACCGCCTTCCTGAGTTCTTATCACTCGCTTTTCATTAAAGTTCCAGTGTATCACCCGGCTTCAGGATCACTACTTTGGTGGACGTTTCGCTTTCCACGCGGCGAGCCCAGGCTTGGGGATCTTGCTTGATCACATCAAAGGTATTGTAGTGAATGGGGACTACCTGCACCGGCTGGATGAGCTTCACTGCACGCAGTGCGTCGTCAGGTCCCATAGTGAAGTTGTCGCCGATAGGCAAAATCGCCAGGTCAATCCCTTCCTCGCCAATGAGTTTCATGCTGTAAAAGAGGCCGGTATCACACGCATGATAGATCTTTTTGCCCTCGATGTAAAATAGAAAGCCGGCCGGGTTGCCGCCATAGGTACCATCGGGCAGCATAGAGCCGTGGTGGGCAATCGTCAGCTTCACCCGCCCCCACGGATAGTCGTGGCCACCGCCGATGTGCTGCGGATGGACATTTTCCACCCCCTGCCCCACAAACCAGTTCTGAATCTCGAAATTGGAGATAACAGTAGCGCCGGTCCGTTTGGCGATCGCCACCGCGTCTCCAACGTGGTCGCTATGGCCGTGCGACACGAGGATGTAATCGGCTTCCACTTTATCTGCTCTCACCGGTGCCAGGGAGTTACCGGTGAGGAAGGGGTCGATCAGCAATTTGGTGCCCTTGGTCTCAATCAAAAAACATGCATGGCTATACCATGTAAGTTTGATGCTCATGTGTGCCCTCCCTTCTGAGAATAATGTGCTATTGAGACAACTTTGATGTGTAGAGTATAATGGAGCACAGACGAGTTGTCAATCCCTTTGCCGTGAGCAAAAACAATTTTCGACAAGGAGTCACACGATGAGTTATTTCTCACACCTGGAATGTTCCCTATGCGGCAAACACTACGCAGCCGACGACTTGCACACGCTGTGTCCAGACTGCAAGCGGCCCCTGCTGGCTCGCTATGATCTGGAGGCTGCCAGGGGCGCCTGGGACCGGGACTCCCTGGCAATTCGCGAGCCGACTCTATGGCGTTACCGTGAGGTGCTGCCCGTGCGCGACGAGAGCAAGGCCGTCAAGCTGGGGGAGGGATATACCCCCTTGCTTCACGCGCGGCGGTTGGGCCAGGCCATGGGCCTGCCTCATCTATACATTAAGGATGAGGGACTTAATCCCACCGGCTCCTTTAAAGCACGCGGTTTGTGCATGGCCGTTTCCCGTGCATGGGAATTGGGTGTGAAGGAAGTGGTCATTCCCTCGGCCGGGAACGCGGCCGGCGCAATGGCCGCTTATGCCGCCAAGGCTGGGCTGGGCGCCCATGTCTTTATGCCCGCCGACGTGCCTCAGCCATTCCGCCTGGAGTGCCAGGCGTTGGGGGCTGACGTCACCTTGGTGGAGGGGCTGATTACCGATTGTGGACGTGAGGCGCAAAAGGGTGTCGAACAACACGGCTGGTTTGCAGTCTCTACTCTCAAGGAGCCCTATCGCCTGGACGGTAAGAAGACGATGGGCTATGAGCTGGCCGAGCAGTTCAAGTGGCATCTGCCCGACGTGATCATATATCCCACCGGCGGGGGCACTGGCCTGATTGGGATGTGGAAGGCCTTTGCCGAATTAGGGGAGTTAGGCTGGATAGATGGTCACCGGCCACGTATGGTCGCCGTCCAGTCTGAAGGATGCGCACCTATCCCGCGCGCTTTTCACGCGGGCGACGAATTTGCTACCCCCTGGGAGGGAGCGCACACCGTCGCTGCCGGGCTGCGGGTGCCGTCGGCCGTCGGTGACTTTTTGATGCTGCGGGCGCTACGGGAGAGCGGCGGCACTGGCGTGACTGTCTCCGATACGGAACTGGTAGCTGCCCAGATGCGTATGTCGAGCTTGGAGGGAGTCTTTGCCTGCCCCGAAGGAGGCGCCACCCTGGCGGCTCTGGAGAAGTTACTGGTCGAGGAGTGGATCTCCCCCCAGGATCGGATTGTTCTCTTCAACACCGGTACTGGCCTCAAGTACCCCGACGTGTTCCCTGTTTGAGGTAAAGAGTATTGATTTCAGAGTTTGCACCTGACCTAGCACCGCCTGTTCCACGCCGGTGCGGCCCTATCAGCATTTTTCAAATGCGCTCTCAGGTCGGGACGGCCACGCCGTGCAGCGTGCAGGCGCTGTCGGAGGCCAGGAACAGAATAACCTCGGCGATAGCTTCGGGCTTCACCCAACTGCTATAGTCGGCGTTGGGCATTGCCTGACGATTGGCCGGTGTGTCGATGGTGCTGGGCAAC
>JAHELX010000449.1:3196-5494 GCA_024643945.1 Anaerolineales bacterium | reverse complement strand
TGGTCCGTTCGATCACCTTGCCCGACTTTTGGCTCTGGGTCTACCTGCTTTTCGCCATTGCCAATCGTATGTTGCCCAGTCCTGCCGATCGCGAACCATGGAAGCCAGTAATCGTGTTCCTGGTTCTCCTCTCAGTGTTTATCGTCGGCGCTGGCTGGACGCCTCGCCTCACCCCAGAGGCCCGCAGCACCATCCTGGACGTAGTGGGCTTTCTGCTCTACGCCTTTACCCTTACAGTAGCCATCGACGTATTGGTGGCATTGCTCATCGCCCTGGTGGAGAGTATCGCCGTGGCCGTGCGGCGAGAACACGTGCCATATTGATCAGGCAACGACTACTCTCCTAAATATATCCAAATTTGTATCGCCTTTCTGTATCCAGATATATGGTCGAGGTGAGCAGTTGCATGATATGATGTGACCATGTTGTAGGATATTAGGAGCAATAGCGACAAACTTATGCTCTAACCTCGGTGACTCAACGGCCCGAGTGCGCCTGGCCCATCGACGTCTCTCTGATCCGCCTGAGCACTTAATCAAGTGTGGCATTACAATTCAATCAACAGGACCGGCTGAGCTTTCTCGGAAAGTCTGGCTCACTCCCAGAACACAATACCGCAAAACGGTACTCCGCAGCGAATTGAGAAAATAACGAATTTCTCAAATTCGGGACGGAGCGCCGCTTTGCCGTTTGGTGCGCGGCAGCACACTTTCCGAGAGATCTCCGGCTACCCAAGGAGGTGGAAACAATGAGCGAACTATCCCACGAGGAACTACTTGAGCTTTACCGACAGATGGCGCTCATTCGGCATTTCGAAGAGAAGGCCGCGGAGCTGTACACTGCAGGCGAGATCGGGGGGTTCCTGCACCTGTACATCGGTGAGGAAGCCATCGCCGTCGGCGCCTGCAAAGCCCTGGGCAAAGAGGATCACCTCTTGACTTCCTATCGCGATCACGGGTGGGCCTTGAGTCGTGGGCTAGACCCCAAGCGAGTGATGGCCGAGTTGCTGGGCAAGGCTACAGGCGTCAGTGGTGGCAGAGGAGGTTCTATGCACATGGCCAGCGTCGAGCGTCACTTTTGGGGCGGGTATGCCATCGTCGGTGGGCACCTGCCGCTGGCTACGGGTGTCGGGCTAGCCATGCGTTACAACGAAGAAGAGCGGGCTGTCCTATGTGTCTTTGGTGAGGGGTCCACGAACATCGGCTATTTTCACGAATCGATCAACCTGGCGGCGGTGTGGAAACTGCCTGTGGTCTATCTGGTCGAGAACAACGAATATGGGATGGGGACTGATGTGAAGCGCGCCTCAGCCGTATCCGATATCTTCAGGAAAGGGTGCGCCTATGACATCGCCAATGCCCAGGTCAACGGGCAGGATGTTCTGGAAGTCTACCAGGCTGTCCAGGAGGCAGTAGATCACGCGCGTAAAGAGGGTCCCTATTTGCTAGAGGCGATTACTTATCGCTACGCAGGCCATTCTATGGGCGATCCGGAGCGATACCGCAGTAAGGCGGAAATCGAAACATGGCGACATCGCGACCCTATCGATCTGTTCGGACAAAAACTCAAAGAGCAAAAGATAGCTGACGACGAAAAGCTGGAAGAGATTCGGCAGAGCGTTGAGGATGAACTGGCGGAGATCGTGCAGTTTGCTGAGGAGAGTCCTGAGCCTGATGATGCAGCACTGTGCGAACATGTCTTTGTCAACCCGATCCCTCATCGCTAGGAGGTAATCATGGCACGCATTACATTTCGCGAGGCAATCACTCAGGCGTTGCGGGAGGAGATGTACCGCGACGAGCGTGTATTTATTATGGGCGAGGAAGTGGGCGTGTGGGGAGGCTCCTACGCCGTCACGCGGGGTCTCCTGGACGAGTTTGGAGAGAAGCGGGTACGGGACACGCCCATCGCCGAAAGCGTTATTGTAGGAGCAGCGGCTGGCGCCGCTATGGCTGGCCTGCGGCCCGTGGCCGAGCTCATGACTATTAATTTTGCCTTCCTGGCAATGGACCAGATTGTGAATCACGTGGCCAAACTACATTATATGTTCAACGGCCAAATCACCTGTCCGATTGTTATCCGAACCGTCGGCGGCGGCGGGCGGCAATTGGCGGCCACTCATTCTCAGTCCCCCGAGGCAGTCTTCTCTCACTTCCCTGGACTCAAGGTTGTGGCGCCGAGCACACCCGCCGACGCCAAAGGGTTGCTCAAGGCAGCCATTCGAGAGGATGATCCTGTCTTCTTCATCGAGCACGCCACGCTCTATCCGACGCGCGGCGAAGTGCCGGACGACGAGGA
>JAHELX010000449.1:0-3096 GCA_024643945.1 Anaerolineales bacterium | reverse complement strand
GAGTGGGTCAAGCATGTCGGCGATGAGATCGGCAAAGGAGATGTCATCGCCATCATTGAGACAGATAAAGCGAATGTGGAGGTTACATCCTTTCAGTCAGGCGTCCTGCGTCAACTTCTAATCGAAGAGGGCACGAATGTGCCTGTGGGCGATCCCATCGCGGTGATCGGCAGCGCCGACGAGGAGATCGATCTGGCTGAGCTCGGCGCGGAAGAATCTGCTGCCCCGGAAGAGAAAGAAGAGGAAGTGGCCGCCGAAGTCCAAGAGGAAGAGGAGGCAGCGCTCCCGGCCCCGACGGCTGAAGAGGAAGGGCGGGTTTCTGCCTCACCGGTCGCACGTCGCATGGCCGAGGAACTGGGCATAGACCTGGATCAGGTACAGGGCAGTGGGCCAGGTGGCCGAATCATCAAGCGAGATATCCAAGAGCACCTGAAAGAGCGGGAGAAAGCGCCTGAGAGAGCCCCGACACCACCCATTCCAACACCCTCATACGAGCCTAGTGGGGAGGAATATCACGCTGAGCCTCTGTCGCGTATGTGGCAGACAATCGGCCGTCGTATGACCGAAAGCAAGCAGCAGGCGCCTCATTTCTATGTCACTATCGAAGTAGATATGGAAGGAGCCATGGCTCTGCGCCAACAACTGAACACGATGCTGCCTGAAGATGAGAAGATTTCGGTTAATGATCTGATTGTCAAGGCGGCCGCGGTCGCGTTGAAGGATTTCCCCAATCTGAATGCATCCTTTGCCGGGGAGGAAATCCACATTCACAATCGAATCAACATCGGCATCGCCGTAGCCCGTGAGGCGGGACTGCTGACGACGGTAGTCAAAGACTGTGACCAGAAGCCGCTGACGCAGATCGCACGAGAGGCGCGCGAACTTATCAGCCGGGCACGAGCAGGGCGCATGCGGCCTGAGGACATGCTGGGTGGCACCTTTACCGTCAGCAACCTGGGCATGTTCGACGTCGAGGATTTCGTAGCTATTATCAACCCGCCCCAGGCCGCCATTCTGGCGCTGGGCGCGGTCAAACGCATGCCTGTGGTCAATGAGGACGGAGAGTTGACGGTAAGCACCCGCTTAAAGGCTACCATCTCCGCCGATCACCGGGTGACCGACGGCGCCGAAGCGGCCCGGTTCTTGCAGGCTTTTAAGGCGGTTCTGGAACAGCCAATGCGCCTTATGCTGTGACGTAATTACAAAGCTGGGCCTCAAGCTAACGCCTTGGGTTACCACCTTCTCTTTCCGCCGGTTTACTTCCCCGCGACAGCCACCACAGGCCGATGAGCGTGCCGATGCCCAGCACCAGCAGTGCGATCAGCTTGAAGAGCGGCAGCGACACAACCAGCGCCAGCCCACCGAAGAAAAGACAGAAGAGGTAGTAAAGGAGGACAATTTGCTGCTGGCTCAAGCCCAGATCCAGCAGGCGGTGATGAAGGTGGTCGCGCCCGGCGTGGGCCGGCGATTCGCCTCGCCGCCAACGGCTGACGATAAGCCAGGCCACGTCCACGATGGGCACGCCCATAACCAACAGCGCAGTGGCGATACGGGCCGGGGCCAGGATCGAAAGGGTAGCCAGTGCATAGCCCAGCACCATGGCGCCGGCGGTCCCCATAAAGACCCGAGCCGGATGAAAGTTGAAGGGGAGAAAGCCCAGACACGCCCCGGCCAGCGCCGTGGGGAAAAGAGCGATCTCCAACTGGCCCAACTGATACGAATGGATGGCGAATAAAGTGGCCGCGATAAGCCCCACCCCGGCTGCCAGACCGTCCAGGCCATCCAGCCAATTGACGGTGTTCATCATGCCCATCACCCAAAAGAGGGTAACAGCGATAACCACCCCCCATCCCAAGAAGGGCAGCACTTCTGGAATGATGACAAGTTGATCTGTGAGCGGATTGGTGAAACGCTCGATGAAGACCGTGCCGGCAATAGCGATGCACGCCGCTGCAGCCTGGGCGGCGAACTGCGGCCAGGGTGGTAATTCGCGCCGGTCGTCCCACACCCCAAAGAGGAATACAAAGATCCCCCCGAGAAGGACTGCCATCAAACGGCGTACATCCTGATCATCCGCCGGTGGCCATAAAATCAGGGCCAATGCCGCGCCGCCGATGAAGCCGCCAAACAGGGCAATGCCACCCATGCGCGGCACGTCACCGGCGTGGAAGCGCCGACCTCCCGGCCGGTCCACTGCCTGCAGATAACGTCCAATCCGCGCACTGATCGGCGTCAGGCCCAGGGCCAGGATAAAGCTAACGGCAAAGATGATAAGGAATGCCATAATCAAGTAGACGGCAGCGGGCAGGAGATAACCTCATGCATGGCCACCTCAGCCAGTGCCAAACTGCCGGTCGCCGGCATCTCCCAGGCCGGGTACGATGAAACCAATCTCGTTCAGGTGACTATCAATCGCGGCAAGGTGAATGGGTATGTCGGGGTGAGCGTTGTGTAACATTTCGATGCCTTCGGGGGCGGCGATGATACCGACAAACTTAATGCGCTGCGCACCCCACTTTTTGAGGATGTCCACCGTCGCCACCGCCGAGCCGCCGGTCGCCAGCATCGGGTCGAGGATCAGGCAGACCTGCACGGTGGGGTCTACTGGCAGCTTGTTGTAATATTGCACTGGCCGCAATGTTTTCTCGTCACGATACAGGCCAATGTGCCACACCTCAGCGCCGGGCATCATCTCCCACGCACCATCCACCATCCCCAGCCCAGCCCGCAGGATGGGCACCAATCCAATCTTCTCTCGCAATAAGGCCCCCGACGCGACTCCCATAGGTGTGTCCACCTGCGTGTCGTCGAGGGCCAGGTCGGCCGTGGCTTCGTAGGCCAGGAGTATGGCAATCTCTCTGATAAGCTCCCGGAACTTCTTGGGCTTGGTTGCCTTGTCGCGCAACTTGGTCAACTTGTGCTTGACCAGCGGATGTTTGGACAAAAAAATGTTATCCATTTGCTGTCACCCTTCTTTCGTCGGTTTGTCGGCCTCCAGTCGCAAAATAGCCCAGGCTATATGGCCCGGGCCTCGCAGAGAAGCCAGTTGATTATACTCAACCCCACCCCAATTGACAAACCTTGTTAGGTGGTCAG
>JAHELX010000448.1:3167-5496 GCA_024643945.1 Anaerolineales bacterium | reverse complement strand
TTCAGACAATTTTTAAGGGAAGCATTGAACAATGGCGTTCGATCTGGAAGTCAGTTTCCCAGCGGAATTTTTGGGGCAGAGGACCCAGATCGTCTATCCTCAGACGCCCGTTCCGTGCCGCGCACCTTAAGAGGGTGCGTTTTCTTTCGCATCTCTGAGAAGAGCACCGAACAATGGTTTGACCGGGTTATCTCTAAAACTACGGAGGATCGTTGAAATATGGAAGCTACTCTTCGACAGAACATGCGCGCCGCCGTTATCGACGAGATTCTGGAGGCGGTGGACCCTGAATTGCTAGAAGCCATTCGCGGCGAGCGGCGACGACAACGTGACCAAATCGAGTTAATCGCTTCAGAGAATTACGTGAGCCCGGCGGTGTTGGTTACCCAGGGTTCGGTGCTGACCAACAAATACGCCGAAGGCTATCCAGAGCATCGCTACTATGGTGGCTGCGAATTTGTGGACATAGCCGAAGAATTGGCCCAGGAGCGCGCCAAGAAGCTCTTCGGTGCCGAACACGCTAATGTGCAGCCCCACTCCGGCTCCCAGGCCAACGGCGCTGCCTATCTGGCACTGCTCGAGCCGGGGGACACGGTGTTGGCCATGAAACTGGATCACGGCGGGCATCTCACCCACGGCGCCAAGTTTAACTTCTCGGGCCAGTTCTACCACTTCGTCCACTACGGCGTGAGTCCTGAAACTGAAATGCTCGATTACGATGTCATCGCCGCGCTGGCCGAAGAACACAGGCCGCGTCTCATCCTGGCCGGGGCCAGTGCCTACCCGCGTATCATCAATTTCCCGCACCTGCGCGCCATCGCCGACAGTGTGGGCGCCTATCTGATGGTGGACATGGCGCACATTGCAGGGTTGATTGCCGCCGGGGTGCATCCCAATCCCATCCCTTACTGCGACGTTGCCACCAGCACCACCCACAAGACGCTGCGCGGCCCCCGTGCCGGGCTCATTCTGTGTAAAGCAGAGCACGCTAAGAAGATAGACAAGGCTGTCTTCCCTGGCCTGCAAGGTGGCCCGCTGATGCACATCATCGCCGCCAAAGCTGTTGCTTTCGCCGAGGCGCTCCGACCAGAGTTCAAAGTCTATGCCCGGGCCATCGTAAACAACGCGCAAACGTTGGCAGCTCGCCTGGCCGAGGGTGGGCTGCGCATGGTCTCCGGCGGCACCGACAACCACCTGATTCTGGTGGACGTGCGCGGGGTCAATATTACCGGCCAGGAAGCCGAAGACGTTCTGCACCAGGTCGGCATCACCGTCAACAAGAACCTCATTCCCTTCGACCCGGCGCCCCCGCGGGTCACCAGTGGCATCCGGCTGGGCACGCCGGCTGTCACCTCCCGGGGCTTTGGACAGGCTGAGATGGAAACCATCGCCGACTGTATGGCGCGCGCTCTGCACAATCCAACCGATGAGGCATTGAAACGCGAATTGCGGGATGTGACCCGTGACCTGTGTGCTCGCTTCCCTGTGCCCGGTCTGGAATCATGACCACCATCCTCCTCATCCGCCACGGTCAAACGGCCTGGAATCGTGAGGAGCGATTCCGGGGCCAGGTTGATTTGCCCCTGGACGATTGGGGGCTGAAGCAAGCCGAGGCCGTAGGGCGGCGCGTGGCAAGCAGTTGGCGGCCCGCCGCTATCTATGCTAGCTCGCTGCAGCGCACATTACAAACAGCGGCTGCTGTCGCCCGCGCCTGCGGCCTGCGCACCACCATTCACGACGGCCTGCTTGACATTGATTACGGGGCGTTTGCCGGACTCACGACAGAAGAGGCAGCCAACCAATATCCAGAGCTAGCCCGCGCCTGGCGCCAGGCACCTCATACCGTTCACTTCCCCGACGGGGAGTCGCTGAGCGAAGTGCGTGCTCGTGCGGAGGCGGCCCTGGACGAAATGGCTGCCCACCACCCCGACCAGACGGTAGTGGCCGTGACGCACGTGGTTGTCTGCCGGCTGCTGCTGTGCAGCCTACTGGGGCTGGACAGCAGCCACTTCTGGCAGTTTCAGCCAGCCACCGCCTCCATCAGCGTTTTTGAGGTCTCCGACACGGGCCGGGTCCTGATTAGTGTCAACGACACCTGTCACCTGGCAAATGGTAACTCTATCGCCCCCGGTATGTAGCCGGCATGATTTCTCCCCTTGGCACTCCAGCCCACAAAAAGTAGGACGAGCTGTTAGCTTGTCCCAGGAGACGACAAGCTAACAGCTCGTCCTACAAGACGCTGGCTTCAAAATGAGAATTGCACCTTGCTCATGACATAACTTGGCAAGTCCTACAGTTTATTGTACAATTCGTCTGGAAGTGCCTCTAA
>JAHELX010000448.1:0-3067 GCA_024643945.1 Anaerolineales bacterium | reverse complement strand
TAAGTTGGCCAGGAGGTAGGATATGCCAGTTCAGGCACGCGAGCGAGGTCAGGGGACAATTGAATACGCACTGATTATTGTACTTATCAGCATTGTCGCCATAGCGGCACTCTGGATGTTGGGACAAAGTCTGTCTACCGTTTTTTATGGGATCGGCGAGGCGCTCCAATTCAGGTGCGGAGAAGTGAGCAAACAGACCTTTCGTAGCTATGCCGGCGAAGGGGGTGAAGCACAAGGAGAGCCGACTCTACTCACCCATCCCACAACTGGCAAGGTCACGCAACGTTACTGGTTTTGCCATAACGCGATGGATATCGCCGGACCGGAAGGCACGCCTGTGTATGCTGTAAACCGTGGCCAGGTAAAATTCGCCGGTTGGAGCGACCAGGGCTACGGTAATATGGTGGTCATCGACCATGGCAGCTACCAAACTCTCTACGCTCACCTTAAAAGTTCCCCCTCAGTGAGCACCGGCGACTCGGTGAATGCCGGGACGGTCATCGGCTATATGGGCAACACTGGCTTTTCCACCGGCCCACACTTGCACTTTGAGATTCGCCATGGCAGCGACTTGATTGACCCAGGGCTTTATCTTCACTAATGCAATCGCTCGGAGAGGATAAGAGAGATTGCCTGCGATCTTGACAGCCAGGCGCCGGCTGTCGATTCCTAATCTCCCCTACTTTTTATCACTCACTACCTGCGCGAAGTAATCCCCCAGCGCTTCCTGCCAGGGACGGGGGGAGATACCTAGTGCCGCGCCGACGGTGTTACGCAGCGGAGCAAAAGGGGGGGGCGTAGACGCCCGCTCAAACTGGTCGCTGGTGATGGGTAACACAGAAACGGCCTCCCGCCCGGATTGCTTCATGATCTCCAAAGCAAACTCATAGCGGGAACAATAGCCCTCGTTGGCCAGGTGATAGATTCCGTAATGTTCCGTCTGAATCAAGCGGGCGACAGCAGCGGCCAGGTCAGGCGCATAGGTGGGGTTAGCGACTTCGTCGGTGACGACCTGCAACTGGTTATACTGGTCGGCCAGTGCTATTATTCTACTGACGAAGTTGTTCCCGCCGGGGGAAAAGAGCCAAGAAATGCGCACAATGTAGAGCTTATGGACCAACCGGCTTGCGATTTGCTCGGCGGCCAGCTTCGACGCGCCGTAAGGGTTGATAGCACGCGGGGGGTCGAATTCGCGGTAGGGCTCGGTAGCTGTACCATCGAAAACTTCGTTGGTACTGATATGTACCATCGCCGCACCCGCCCGCTGACAGGCCAGCGCCACGTTTTGTGTGCCAAAAGCGTTCACGTGGTAGGCCAGGTCGGGGTTGCGCGCACAGCCGTCCACATCGGTCATGGCAGCACAGTGGATCACGATATCTGGCTTCAGATTAGCCATAAGTGGGACCAATCGGGGGGCGGTGATATCCCAATCAGGGATGTCAATCAGAACCAGGGCAGCCTCGGCCAGGGCAACTTGCATTGCTTTTCCTAATTGCCCATGGGCACCGGTGATCACGATGCGCATCGGAAGAACCTTCTTATTCGTGCCGCAGCCGGGCGATAGGATCCCAGGCTTGAGCGCGGGCCTCGGAATGGGCGCGCCAGCGGCCTACCCCCCACGCCACAAGGGCGACCAACCACGGCAATAAAAGCGCCAACAAAGCGACGACGCCCACCTGTATCAGCGCCGTAAAGTGTAAAAGAGTCAATCCCAGATCGGGCAGGTACCAGCGGACAGTGGCCCCGTGTTGCCAGTAGGCGACCAGAGCCGGCAGCGCCGACAGAAAGGTGGCAAAGAGTCCATAATCGTAGCCAGCTATAAGGGCCACCGACCAACGCCGCTCATCTTGATAGAGAAGCCAGGCCAGCACGAGTAACCCACCACCCACGAGACCAATGACCGCGTAGCGAACAAGGGTCGTAACGAATAAGTCAGAATCGCCAACGGCACTGAGGGAAAAGGTGTATCCTCCCAACCGGTACAGACCATAATAAATGGCGACCGCTGTGCCTCCCCCAGTGACATTTGCCAACAAGTTGGGTCCCCGCCATCCCCAAAAGAAGAGCAGCGACAACAACAGCCCGACCCCAATTACTCCCAGGCGCGACAGTCTTTCTCCGGCAATTCGATCTGCCATGGCTGACGTCATTTCAAAAGTTGCCTCTTCGGCCACCAACTTGGCGAGTTGAAGGGCGCCAGCGTGATTACCGTTCAGTAGAGTCTGCTGTGCCCCTACCAGGTCTTGGTGAGTCGCCTGACTCAAACCATCCTCGCCCATGTGCATCAAATAGGCATCGCCCAGCGCTACTTTTTGCGCGGCCAATTGCAGTTGGCCACGAGTCAACGTCTCTGCGTCGAGTTGCATCATTTCGTAGAGGGGACGCCCTTGGGCTGCTGCCGGCAGCCGCGTACCGAGCAACGTGGCCGCGGTGGGGGCCAGGTCAATCTGACGGACCGGGCTGTAATCACCGGGAAGGATGTGTTGCCCGATCATCACAAATGGAAGTTGGGTCAGGGCCGATTCGCCCCCTCCCCAGCGGCCATCCTCCATAAGACCGTGGTCCGAAGTGACGATCAAAACGGACTCGGATAGGCCCAACAGCCGGGTGATCTGCCGTAAATAATTGTCCACCTGCCAGGCCGCATTGGCATAGGCAGGGCTGTCGACGCCGCTGGCTCGCCCGGCTGCATTCACCTGGCTGAAGTGGACCAAAATTAGATTGTACTGGGAATCGCCGATGAAAGTCAACGCCGCCTGCGCTACCTGACTATCGGCAATGGCATCTTCTTGGGGGGTATAAAAGCTCGCATCGGGTGTGCCGGCAGGCAGCAGTTGTTTCCATTCTTCAGGGCCAGCGATGGCCGTCCGCAATCCAGCGTTATGGGCAGCGGCAAAGAGCTGATCAAGCGCTATAGGGGAAAGGTCGGGAGCGCCGGTTTTTAGGATGGGTGCGTTATTCAACTCGGGCCAGACGCCGGTCACCATTGTCGTCCATGCGGGGGATGAGTAGGTGGGCGGGCGGCTGATCATTAGCGCCGAAGCGCCGGCTTCGAGCAACGTCTCCA
>JAHELX010000032.1 GCA_024643945.1 Anaerolineales bacterium | reverse complement strand
GTTCCGACATGTTCTTGACAGCCACGTCAACATTACTGTGCCGCATGGCAGGAGTAATGTAGGTCAGGCGTGTGCCAAACACGAATGCCTCAATCTGCTGTGTTTCCTGCACCAGCGCGTACATGAAGTGCAAAAACAATCGGGAGTATGCTTCCATCGAGCCACTTACGTCACAGATGACCACCAACGGGCGCGGTTTGGATTTTCGGCGGCGCCAGGAAAGCTGGAGGATCTCGCCCCCGTGTTTCATGTTGTTGCGGACCGCACGTCGCAGATCCAGATGGCTCGTCCGCTTGACAGCTCGCACCTTCCGCCGGGTCAGACGTTGTTCTAACTGCCACACCAGGCTGTGGATAACGCGTTTGGCCGTTTCCAGCTCTTCCTGGGTAAAGTCGGCAAAGTCTTTGCGATACAGTATCTCCAGGGGGCTGTAGGTGGGAGACACGTTGGTCTCCTGGGCAGAATCACGGCCGTCTTCTTCGTCTGGTAGCGCGGTGTTGAGGCCTGTCCTTTTGCTCAAAGCCACCTGGTCGCTTTCGGGTAAATTCTCCGTGACGCCGTCTTTGACGCGCTGCTGGCGGGTAATGCCGAACTCTACCATGAACTTGATCTGCTGGGACCAAAATAGATCGAATGCCCGGTCGAACACGTCAAGTTCTTCAGGATCATGCACCAGGAAGCTACGGGCGGTGTGATAAAAGTCATCACGCCGCGTAACATCCACATAAGTAAGCCCCTCGGCAAGTTCGTAGATCTGGCGACTGCTGACCCCGATTCCTGCCTGGCGGAGCAGACGCCCGAAGTGCAGCAGGTTTGCCAACAGGTGACCACCTGGGCTCGAAGGATTATTCGCCGGCATGGGTCTGTCTGACCAACTCGCGCGCCAGCGTTCCTTGAACGCATTGGACATCATCACGATATTTGAGCAATACACCCAGTGTATCGTTGACGGCGCCCTCGTCCAACTCTTGCTGGTCCATCGCCAACAGGGCCCGCGCCCAGTCCAATGTCTCGGCGACGCCTGGTGGTTTGAACAGATCGACCTGGCGCAAACCCTGCACGGCGGAGACGATTTGATTCGATAATCTCTCCGAGATGCCAGGCACTTTCATCTTGAGAATTTGATACTCGGTCTCGAAGTTGGGGTAGTCGATCCATTGGTAGAGGCAGCGGCGCTTGAGCGCATCGTGCACCTCCCGCGTGCGGTTGGAGGTAATCACGACGAAAGGAGGCTGCTCCGCGCGGATTGTCCCGATCTCGGGGATGGTGATCTGGAAGTCGGAAAAGATCTCCAGTAAAAAGCTCTCAAACTCCTCATCTGCCCGGTCGATCTCATCAATCAATAAGACCGGCACCTGGCCGTCATGCTCGATGGCTTGCAGTAGTGGCCGGGCTAACAGGAAATCGCGGCTATACAAGTCTCGCTCCATCTCGGCCCGCGTGGCGGTACTTGCCTCGAGTAAGCGCAGGTGCAGGATCTGGCGGGCATAGTCCCACTCGTACACGGCGTTGTGAACGTCCAGCCCCTCGTAGCACTGGAGACGAATGAGCCGCGTATCCAACATACTCGTCAGAACTTTGGCGACCTCCGTCTTGCCGACACCTGCCTCTCCCTCCAGGAAGAGGGGCTTGCCCAGTTTAATCGATAAGAAAATAGTCGTGGCCAGCCCTCAGCTGGCGACGTAATAATGATCTAGCAGAGACTGCTGCACCCTCTCAATTGTGTCAAACATGGTCAATCGCTCTTACATGGTCGCAGGTACACCGGCCAGGGTACTATTCCTTACCTGGATAATTTCAGCCATAATGCTCACCGCGATCTCTCCAGGCGAACGCCCGCCAATATCGAACCCAATAGGTGCGTGAAGACGGGAAATTTGCTCCTCAGTCAGGCCGGCTTCACGCAGCCGCTCGACACGCTTCCGGTTGGTGCGCCGGCTTCCCAGCGCCCCCACATAGCTCGCGTCACTCTTAAGCGCGATCTGCAGGGCGGGATCGTCCAGCTTCGGGTCGTGCGTCAGCACGACGACGTGGGCTGAGCGATCAAGCGCCATCTCCGGCAGCGCGTCCTGTGGCCACTCCTGAACCAGGTCTGTCACGTCCGGGAAGCGTTCGCGGGTAGCAAACGCTGTGCGTGGATCCACCACAATTGTATCGAATCCGGCTATTTTGGCAATCGATATCAATGACTCGGCAATGTGCACCGCGCCGACGACGATCAGGCGCGGCGGTGGCGGGTATACCTCGATGAATAGAGAGGTCCCGTCTTCTAAATCCAACACGCCACAAGTCTCTTTTGCCAGCAGTTCCAGCGCGGCATGTACCAGGGTTCCGGCCTGACCAGGAATGTCCAGGTCGCCTTCAGTACGGCCATCCGCTAACACAACGAGCTTTCGATTGAGTCGCTCAGGCGCTCCACTCATTACACTAATCACCGCCATAGGATCCCGCGCCTCCAGGTGCTGCTTCAACGAGTCATAGATGCTAGCTAGCGCCGAGGAGGGCTCTACGAAGACCTGGATCGTGCCGCCACAGGCCAGGCCCACTCCCCATGCTTGCTCGTCGGAGACGCCAAAGGTCAATAAGCGGGGCTGACCCGAACCCATGACGGCCCTGCTTTCCTGGATGACAGCCCCTTCCACACAGCCAGCGCTTACCGAACCAGCCATACCCCCACCCCGCGTCGCAATCAGTTTGGAGCCGACCGGGCGCGGCGACGAACCCCACGTGTTGACGACTGTGGCGATGGCAAATTCTTCATTATTTTGACGCCAAGATTCCAGTCTATCAATTACGTCTCTCATCCAACCACCTCTCTCGATACATTCTATAGCACATATCTCGAATATACGAATCGCTTACCAGATGCCCGGCAGCAGTTTGAAACCCAGCCAGGCCATTGCGCCAATACTACTAGTACAGCGGGGCGGAAGTAAGCCAACGGTTTGTAGTAGCGACTTCAGTCGCTTAACCAGCCTAAAAACGACTAAAGTCGTTACTACGAACTATAGGTCCATTTACACCGCGATATACTAGATAAAATTGGTGGTTTGACGCCGCTCTGCGGCGTCAAACCACCAGGTCCCACTTTCCTCGATACCCAGGGATAGGGAAAGCGTCGGAAGGGTGTTTTATATCCTTACTCGATAATAACCTTTTCCTCTGTCAGCAAATGCAGCCGGGACGAGCAATGCGCTGCCGCGTCTTCAAAGGTCATCAGTGCTCCAGCCGTAGTAGCGGATCTTGCCAGCGGCGACCAGCTCCTCCAGCGTGTCGCGCACGATGCCAGCCTGAGCCAGGTCATAATCACCCAGGTGAAGCTGGTACAGGTCGATGTAGTCGGTGTTCAGGCGGCGGAGGCTCGCTTCGCAAGCCTGGCGGATGTAGGCAGGACTGGCGTCATCGGCAAGAATGTGGCGAGTCTGTTCGTCGAACACCCTGCCAAACTTGGTAGCAATCACCACCTGATCCCGCCGGCCAGCCAATGCCCGCCGCAGCAGTCGTTCGCTATGACCACAGCCGTACACGTCGGCTGTATCAAAAAACGTGACGCCCAGATCCAGTGCCCGATGGATGGCTCGGATCGATTCGTCATCGTCAACCTGCCCCCAGCCATGGGATTGTCCATCCCGCCAGAATGGCCCGCCGATAGCCCAACAGCCGAGCCCCATGGCGCTGACCTGGATACCGCTTCGACCTAGTTGACGTGTAAGCATAGGCACTGTCTCCTTCCTCGTAAATAACCTGGTAATGAGCTTAAGAAAGAGAAGCGAGCAGGTTATCGATTGTGGCGCAAACCGCTTCTTTTGTGCGTGGCCCCTCCAAAGGGATATTATTGATGAACAACGCGGGGGCCAGTTTGATGCCGTTTCTCACAGCTTGTTTGAAGTCTTCGTTCACCGCATCTCTAAAACGGTGACTGTCAAGGGCCTCAGTGAATCTTTCAACATCCAGGCCGACTTCTTGAGCGTATTCGATGAGCTGATCCCGCTCCAGAGCACCCCTGGCTTCAAAGAGACGATCATGCATCTCCCAGAATTTCCCCTGCACCCCCGCTGCCTCGGCCGCTTCGGCTGCCCGTTGGGCTAAGGGGTGAGAATTTCTAAGAGGGAGGTGTCGATGAACCCAAAGAAGCTTATCCGCATACAGGGCTACGACCTGCTTGAGCAGCCGGTAAGCCTCCCCACAAGGTTTACACTCGTAATCTGCATATTCTATCAGGACCACTGGGGTGTCTGGCAAACCTAACTGCCAATCTTCGGGCGTGACTGGCACCGGGTTGGGGATATCAGCAAGTTTTCGAACAGCACGCGACACCATGGCCGGGTTGGGCAAATAGGGATACTGGGCGGCCTCGTAGACCCTCCGGATCAAGCCATCCTCATCGATGACAAACGCCGTAGGCAGAACTGATTGATCCCCGGACACTACCCCATATTTGAGAGCCGTCGCCCCCAGGGGGCTCGAATCACTTAGAAGTGGAAACTCAATAGTTTTCTCCTCTGATAGTCTCTTCAGTTCGTCTTTCGCAGCATCCGAGATGCCCATGATTACTGCATTCCGCTCTTCAAAACCTGGCATCCCCGCTTGATATTTTGCAAGCTGCTCTATGAGTTGATCTTCAAAGTTAGATGGGAAAAAGATGAGGACCACTTTCTTGCCCAGATGCTTTTTGATAGCAACATCGTATTCCCGATTAGCAGCAGATAACACAAAATCAGGTGCTTTAATCCCTGGCTGCAAAACTTTTGTCATATCAATACCTCCCCTGCGTCCTAATGACGGTGGGGTTTCTGGCCATTGCTCTTCTAGGGAGACCGATTTACAGGATGAATTGCTCGTCTAGCCGGGCTGCCTGGAAACAGAAACCCCACCGTTGGCTACTGCTGATCTATCGTCTCGCCTCTTGGTTTGCGAGCTAACGTAGTTGGCGCCGGCCAGCCAGGCGCTCCGCTGGTGTGCCAACGCCCTCCAGCCATCTCACGTGGCGCTCGTGAATCTCTTTAGCCAGATTTTCATTTCCGTCGATGATGTTGTTCATCTCCTTTGGGTCATCCGGCAAGTAAAATAGTGCGGGATCCGTGGACATGACGGAAATACCTGGATCGACAAGCTTACTGATCCACATAGAAGCCTCTGTGTCTATGTCCTGGTATGCGCCAGCATAATGCAGACACCACCCGTCCTCGGTTACAACCGCACATTTGGCCAGGATCGGCGTGTGGTGAATCAGGGTATTGGAACACACGACGATATCTCGCAAGGTGTCTGTTTCACCACGTATCAAAGGCATCAAGGACTTGCCGTGAATGTCTTCGGGTTTGAACTCCCAGTCTTCGGTATAGAACACGCCACATTGTAGAGCCTGTGTTCTGGATTGACCGCCTATTGCCTCCGTTGCCACCAGCCCTGCCATCTCCAGGATAGTCGGCATAAGGTCGGGCGCTTGAACCAGCGCATCGATATGTTGTCCTTCAGTTTGATTAGGTAAGCGGATCATGAGGGGGGTCCGCCTGATCTCGTCATACATGGGGATGGCCTCGTAGAACATGCGGCCATCTGCTTCGGGCATAAGAGACTTCCCCGTCAAGTCGTGCTCACCGAAGAGATAGCCATGGTCACTGGTGAAAATGACCGCCGTATCCTCAGTTAAACCTAATTCGTCAATCTTATCCAACAACACGCCGAACCAGTGGTCGACCAGGCTGGCTTCGGCCATGTACAACGCGCGAATGTGATTCAATTCCTCTTCCGTGAGGAATTTTCTCCAGAAATCGTAATAAGGGAATATAATATCCTCGCCCTGATAGTCCTGTTCATACATGTCGACGTACTTCTTGGGTGCGTCCCAGGGCTCGTGCGGATCGAATAGATCAATGTGCAGGAAGAATTGATCATGATCTTGGTTGTCTTCCAGCCATTGACAGGCAGCCTGGATCGAACGAGCCACGAAGCGGTCTTCTTCAGATTGCCACCAGGCTCTGTTACGCAGATAGGTCTTCAGGATGAACTGGCTGCGATTCTTGCTCACAGGCGGCAATTTCACCTCCTTGGGGGACGTCGCCCAACGGTCAGTTTCCTGCCCGCGGATCCATTCAAAGGCGTCGAATCCCCGGTCGTAGTGAAAGCCCATCTCGCAGAGATGTGGGTTATCAGCAATCAGATAAGTGATCACTCCGGAAGCACTCAAAATTTGCTGGAGGGTAACCGTGTCCTGGGGCAAGGGACACCATTCGTGGTCGATGAAGCTGAATTTGCCACTCATGATGTCCAGGCGATTGGGAATGGTAGGGAACGAGCCGAGATAAGCATTGTCGAAGATGAAGGCCTCTTGGGCAAATTGATCCAGACACGGCGTCTTCACCTGGGTGGGGCCGTAGCACGACAGATTATCGTGGCGAAAGCTATCCGACATGACGAGTATAGTATTCATTTTTGTTCACCTCTTCCTACAGTATAGGTTATAGGGATTTTAATTGAAAAACGCTTTTCGAGCCATGGCTTGGTGACTGTCCGGAAAATCACCCAAGGCAGGCCACACAGTCCGCTGCATTGAGATTTTTCGGATAGGCACTAGCCGAATAGGGGTACCATTTCTTGTTCGAATACCACTTCACGCATCTCTTCATCAGATGGCGCCGATTGGAAGCGGCTAGCGGCGTCCAACACTTTAGGTAGCACCTGCAAGTCTCCGGCTGTGTTCAAGAAAATACCTGGCCGGCTTAGCGTCCAGTGCACCATCTTATCAATGGCTGTCTGATCCTGCAACGGCTCATACCAGGTGACATGCGTACGAGGTTTGTCGCCCCATAGCCCACGGCCAATAGCTTTCATAGTTTGGACCGCCACGTTGTGCTCCTGACACAGGGCCAGCAGCGACTCGAAGTCGTCGGAATATTCAGGGTTTTGCATCATCAAGTAGTTGTAAGGTAACAGGATTGTGTCAAAATCAAAACGCTCCAGGCTGCGTTTGAGCATCTTCGGGGCAACCATGCCGTGACCTGTCACCCCAAGGAGACTCGTCAAGCCTTGCTCCCGGGCTTCGACTAGCGCCTTCAAGGCGCCCTCCGGGCCCATAGTATTCTCCCAATCCACTATGTCGGTCAGATTGTGGAGCTGCAAAAGATCCGCATGATCCACTCTCAGCCGCTCCAACGAAAGATGGATCTGATCTCGGGCCTTCTGATAGAGCCGCTGGTCTGTCTTGGTGGCCAGGAAGAAGTGATACCGATAACGTTCCATCCAGGGCCCAATGCGCAGCTCCGAAACCCCGTACATTGGCGCCGTATCAATGTGGTTGACCCCATATTCCAACAGTAGCTCCAATGTCCGATCAGCCTCAGCCTGAGTTGCTCCCCTCAGGGCAACAGCTCCAAAGATAGTGCGTGTGCTCAGGTGGCCGGTACGGCCAAACGGTTGTCTATCAATCAAATTGTAACACCCTTGGGTGTTCGTTCGGGAATATCCGACGATCATTATTATTTCAGCGCACCCAGAGTCAAGCCCTTCACAATCTGGCGCTGGGCGATGGCGATGAAGATGACGGCAGGGATGGTGGCAAAAAAGGCGGCGGCGCTCATCTCGCCGTAGCGTATTTCATATTGTTGGGCGAACTTGGCAATGCCAACCGGGATCGTCGCCGTCTGGGTAGACGTCAGGTTTAGGGCAAACAGGAATTCGTTCCAGCTAAAGATGAAGGTCAAGATTGCGACGGCAGCTAAACCAGGGGCCAGCAACGGGACTGACACCCGCAGGAAAGCGCCTAAGTGAGAACTACCGTCAATGAGGGCTGCTTCTTCCAGTTCGCGGGGCAAGTCCGCCACGAAGCTTTGCACGATCCAGACACCCATGGGGAGGTTGACGGTGATGTGGGCCAAGATGACAGCCAGGTGGGTATCGTAGATGCCGATGGTGCGAAACATCAAGTAGAATGGCCCCACCAGGGTGACGCCGGGGATCATATGTACCACCAAAACCCAACCCGCCACTATGCCTGCGAACAGCCGGGGCCAACGAAAGCGCTGCAGGCTGTAGCCGGCCAGAGTGGACACGACCAACACCACTACGGTCGTAGAGACGGCGATCACCAGGCTATTGAGGGTGTTGTTAATAAATGCCGCCTGTCTACTAAAGAAAAGACGCTCGTAATTCACTAAGGTCGGGGTAAAGATCAGCGTTCCGGTAGCGATGTCTTTGAAGAACTTGATGGAGTTGATAAATGTAAAAGCGAATGGAACCAGGGTGAGCAATACGCCTAAAGTGAGCAAGACGTAGCCCGGTACTTTCCAGCGGCGCGAGAGAATCATGATGGCCCACTCCTTGCCCTGACCAGGTTATGATAGATAACGATAAAGACAGAAATAAAAAGAATAGTCAACACCGAGAGAAAAGCCCCGTAACCCATGCGGAATTGGCCGAAGAAAACCCGGTTGATGTACAGGCTGATGACCTCCGTCGCCGTCCCTGGTCCTCCACTGGTGAGCAGGTATACTTCATCGAAGACCTTAAAGGCAAAAATTGTACGGAACATGAGCGTGACCAGAATGGTGGGCCGGAGCAGCGGGATAACCACGTGGCGCAGCAATTGCCAATCGGAGGCACCATCCACCCGAGCGGCCTCCATGGTTTCTTTAGGCAGGGACTCTATGCCAGCCAGCATAAGCAGAAAGACGAAGGCCACCCAGTGCCAGATATCAACCACCATGACCGAGGGCATGGCCAGCAATGGATCCGCAATCCACGTCTGCGGAGGCAGCCCCAGCCAAATCAGAATCCGATTGAATATCCCAAAGTCAAAGTTGTACATTAGGCGCCAGATGGTCCCAATAGCAACAGGAGGCACCAGGATGGGGATCATAAGGATAGTGCGGTACAGTCCAGCCTGACGCTTCACCTGGCTGACCAAGACTGCCAGCAGAAATCCCAAAAACATTTCTGCGGCTACCGTAACCATTACGAATACCACTGTATTGCGCAACGCGGTGCTAAAGATGTGGTCGCTCAGGAACGTATTCCAGTTGTCTAGCCCAGAGAATTCCCATAATACCCGACCTTCTGTGAAGGAGACAGTGGAAAAACTCATCCGGATGAGCTGGATCATAGGATAAGCAGTCAAAAAAATCAGGATCAGAAGGGTGGGTAAGAGAGCCCAGTATTGAAAGGTGCGGTCAAAAAACTGTGTCACAGATACGGAGAAGGCCGTCTTCTTGGCAGCGCGCCGCAGACTCACTTCAGCCTGATTTGCATCCATAGTTTTGCCCCGTCTGCAAGATTGGGTGAGGGGAAGCCAATTGGTGGTACAGCCAGCCCCGACCGTAGTCGAGTCCCAGGGATCTACCCTGCCCATCAAATGCGGTCACAGCTCTATCCCAATCAGCTTCCCCTATATCAATCGCTTCCTTCATTTTACGTCGAACTTACAGTGTTCCCGTCTTGTAGCCGGCCTTCTGCATGATCTCGAAGATCTCTTTGGCCATGGTGTCCAAAGCCTCTTCTGCGCTCTTCTGACCAGCGACGGCCTCGTTAAGCCTTAATTCGGTGCTCTCGAGAATCTGGGGACCCTCTGGAATGCGGATAGAGGAGCGGATGGCGGGGGTACTGGCGGCCATGGCCTTCATCCAGCGGAACTTGGGATCCTCGCCTAGCTCAGACTCATACACGTCTTGTCGCACCGGCACCGCCCCGAACTTGGTGTATTCCATTTGGGCCTCTTGGGTGAGCGCCCACTTGAGGAAGGTAAGGCCAGCCTGTTTGCGCTTGTCGGGCAGGTTCTTGGAAATCCCCATGACCCAGATGCCAGAGGTCGTGGCACGTTGGCCGTCAGCCGGCTTGGGAATAACCGTCACGTTGACTTTGTCCACCACCAGCGACTTTTCCGGGTCATCCATGTTGGGCCAGGCGGCAACCACCATGACGCACTGCAGGACTTTGTCGGTAATTAAGAGCTGTAACTGTTCACTTTGGCCCACATCGGCCTGGTTGGGCGGTCCGTACGTGTTGGCCAGATGAAGATACCAGTTCAGGGCCTTTTTGCCGGCATCATTGTTAATGGTTACGGTGAAGTCATCGGGTGGGTTGGCGAAGACATCACCCCCAAAGCCCCGCAAGTAAGGCAGGAAGTTGTAGGTCACGGAAAAGCCTGCTTTTAGCCCGCGGACGACGAAGCCATAGAAATTAGGGGAATCATAGTACTTCTTGGCAGCCGCTTCGACGTCATCCCAGGTCTCAGGCGGCTTCATGTTGGCCTTCTCATACAGATCAGCCCGGTAGTAGAAAAGCTGAATGTTACCGTTGATGGGCAGACCATAGAGGATGCCATCCGGCGTTGAGTAGTTCTTGTCGTGGTTCCAACGGGTGGCTGAGTCATACTGGATGACTTGTGGATCCAATTTGAAATTCGGGTCGATCTCTTCGATGGGGGTCATGAACTTGCCAGCGTAGAAGGTGGCGTACCAGCCCTCGTTGAGGTTAACGATGTCGTACTGACTCTCCCCGGCGGTGATGGCGTTGGTCGTTTTCTCCAACATGCCAGGGAAGGGGGTCACATCCAGATTGACCTTGTTCCCGGTCTGCTCTTCGTACAGATTGACCAGCTTCTCGAAGCCGGGGAACCATGGTGAATCGTTGATCAGAACAGTAATCGGCTCGACCTTTTCTGTCACGAGTCCTTTGACAACAGTTGGTGCTTCGGTCACAGCGGCGGGTTTCACGGGTTCAGGTGTCGGGGCCGTGCCGCACGCACCCAGAGCAGAGCCGACAGCAACGCTTCCTAGCACAGCGCCGGTGGCTTTCAAAAACTCCCGACGGGTCAGCTTAGTTTGCTTGGACTTCATAGGGTTACTCCTCCTGTGAGTTAAGGAAACTGACAACTTCATTTCCCCAACGACTCTGGGGTCTTCTAAATGTTGACAGAAGAAACGATGTAACGCCTAAATCATTTCCAGCTCCCATCCTCCTTTCTTCCATCGCCGGTTTACCAATGGATCAGTAACCTCGGTAGACAGGCCACCATTACCTTTACGTCGACAGACTCAAAAAGCCGCGGCGGGTCGACCTTGCTTTCTCCATTTTCTGATAAGAAGCTTTCTTAGTATAATTGTAACTACTCAGCCTACCCTCCCGCAGGTTGCATTCAGTGGGCATTCTGCATCTGAATTGCTGAGGCAAGCAACGGTTTCTGGTTTGGCCTTTGCCTAAACCTGCGGGAGGGTGAGCAGTTGCGTATAATTAATGAAACGGCATACCAAACGAGATCCTATTCACCTGCGTAAACTGTTACCCCATTCATACTCTACCACGTTGCTCCTTAGCTTTCAATGCCTTGTGTGCCACGCCTGTGCCATTTTGTGACATTTGAGGGTTGGAGATGATATCCGAGATGGAGTTTACTGAGCAGGCAAAAGATGCCTACGAGCATCTATACGACCTGGTCTATCTACGCACTCATCCTTTAGCGGATACCCTGGTCTCGGACCCCTGTCTCCGCTCCGGAGAGAAGGCCTGGCAGCTCCACCACATTCTTTCAAATGTCATTGAAGAACTGGACCCGGGGCCGCGGGCACCCATTTTCTCGCGCGAGTGGCGTCGCTACCGGCTCATGGTGCTGCACTACCTGGAGGGATTGGATCCGCAAGCGGTAGCCGATGAGCTGGGCATCAGTCGCCGCCACTATTACCGCGAGCACGAGGCGGCCCTCAAAGCCATAGCCAGCATCCTGTGGAACCGCTATAAGGCCCGCTCCTCAACGCTTAAAAAGGTATCCCAAGCTGCTGAAGAGGGAGCATCCTCAAACCACCTGGAGTTGCTACGACTGGAGGCAGCTCGTGTGGCCCAGGCCAACCGCTACACCGGAGTCGCAGAGGTGATCCAAGGTATATGCGCCCTCTTGCAAGAGATGCTGCACCAGCACAAAATTGACTTGCAACTGATGCTTCCCCAGGGACTGCCAAGTGTCTCCATTGATCAAGTTCTGTTGCGACAGTCGCTTTTAGGGATCGTGGGGTATCTGGTCGAGTGTGCCAACGATGCTACCATTCGGCTGCTCGCCCAGGCTGAGGGGCCAACCGTGCGCTTGTCTCTAATGGTTGATCCACCCTCGGCTGTCCAACAAATGCCTCAAGCCGAGATCCAGGATCGGCTTTCGGCATTCGAAGAGATGGCGACGCTGAGTGGCACTCACGTGCTGCCCATACAGGATGAGCACTCCATCGTCGGTTTCGAGGTGGTACTGCCAACCAGTCCGCAGCGCACTGTGCTGGTTGTAGACGACAATGAGGATGTTCTGGAACTCTTCCAGCGCTATCTGAGCCTTCATCATTATCAGGTCATCACAGCACAGACGGCCCGCGAGGCCCTTGCCCTGGCGCGCCAGTTGCACCCCTACGCCATTACCCTGGATCTGATGATGCCAGACCAGGATGGGTGGGACCTGCTGCAAGTCTTGCTCAACCAACCTGATACGCAGCACATCCCGGTCATTGTGTGTAGCGTACTCAAACAGAAGGAACTGGCTCTCTCGCTGGGCGCAACTGCTTTCTTGAAGAAGCCGATTTCGGAGCAGTCGCTACTTTCTGTGCTGGAGGCGTTGGAAAAGGTGTGACGAAATAGATGATCCACTGATCCACGATGATTCTGCTACGAAGCTTTTACAGTGTGGGTACCACCTGGCTCTCGTTTTCCCCTCCCGGTGAGAGCCGGGTATGGGTGGCCATATCCAGTACTTTTTGCAGCCACTGTACCACCTCGCTTGGCATCAGCCCCTCCCCTTTAACGATCGACATACCTCCCGGTAAGGCCCGAAGGATGTTCGTCTCATCTTGCGCCGAGATCACGACGACGGGAACATATCTCCCAGTGGTGCTTGAACGGATGTGCTCTATGAGTTGGAAGCCGTCTATGTCTGGCAATTCCAGATCTAACAGCACCAAATCTGGCTGACGGTAGCGCAGCATGGCCAACCCCTCTTCACCACTGTAAGCGGTGATGACTTGATAGCGGCGGACCGGGCTATCCAGCATACGGCCCATCATCCGCACGAAGTCGCGATCGTCGTCGATCACGAGCACCTTATCCATGTCCTCCCCAAATTGGCGTAATATGTCCCACAGGTTACGACGCGATACCGGCTTGACCAGGTAGCCATCCACCATCAACTGTTGGCGCAGTCGTTCCTCGCCCGGTAGTGGACAGGCGATAAATGGGGTATGTGGCAATCCCCATGTTTGCGCAAGTTCCTCCAACTTCCCCGTGCTTAACGTCTCACAGGCTCTATCTATGATCACTGCTTGAGGCATCAGTCGTTGTACTGCATCTTCGGCCTGCTTGAGGCCATTGTAGACTACCGTGCGACACCCATGCAAGTAGCGAGTCAGCAGCGTCGCCGCCGAGGGGCTGCGGGTGACTACTAACACGACCTCTTGCTCACCCCATTGAGAAGACACCATGCGTGTTGTGGTCTCTGCCGGGTAGCTGTCGGGGGCGGCGATCGGATCCGCCTGAGTTGCAGGCAAACTGAAGTAGAAGGTACTCCCCTTGCCTAGCTGGCTTTCCACCCAGATGTGTCCCCCATGCATTTCCACAAAGCGCCGGCTGATGGCCAGTCCTAACCCGGCACCTCCGTGTTGTCGACGGATACCCCCGTCGATCTGATAAAACTCCTCAAAGAGGCGAGGAACATCCTCAGCCGCAATTCCTGCGCCAGTGTCTGCCACAGCGAAGATCACTTCCTCTCCCTGGCGATGAAGGCTGATGGTAATGCTTCCCCGCTCGGTGAAACGCGTGGCATTGTTGAGCAGATTGAACAGAACCTGCCGGATGCGGATGGGATCTACCCACAGTCGAGGGAGATCAGGCCCAATCTCAGTGTACAACGCTAAGCCACGCACTTCTGCCAGGCTGCGCGCCGTGTTAACCGCGTCCAGCACCAGGTCTGCCGGGTCGGTTTCCTCTGGTAGCAGGCTCATCTGTGCGGCCTCGATGCGTGCCAGATCCAATACATCGTTGACCAGGGACTGCAAATGGCAGGCATTGCGATGCACAATGCTCAGATCACGCAAATACGCAGAGGGAAGTTGGGCCCCGTAGTGTTCAGGTGACTGAACCATCAACTCAGTGAAGCCGACGATCAGATTGAGGGGGGTACGCAACTCGTGGCTGATGGTTTGAACGAAGTGTTGCTTGAGCCGACGGGCTTCCTCTGCCTGATCACGAGCCAATGTCAACATATAATTGGCACGTTCCAGTCTATAGTTGGCCTCATCCAGTGCTTTGAGTACTCGCCGCAGCTCAGCCTGTCGCTCGCGGACTATTTGCTCATTGTGACGGGCACGCTCATATCCACTCCAGACCCATGCCAGGGCAGTATACAGATTACGTGCCGAGAGCCAAGAGGCAATCGTGATAAGCGATATGATGGCGACCGGGAGTATCCCATCGATTGGGAGAGGTGCTCCCCCCACGCGCAACTTGCTTATGGTCAGGGTAAAAAGGCTGGCTGTGATAGCAACCGAAAATACACCCCGTTGGCCTAGGAGCACGCTAGCGAAAATGACAGGCAGAATGAACAGATAAGCGAGCGCGAAGGACTGAAATGTGAGCACTGCACAGGCAGTAGCGCCACAGATGCCCCAGACAAGAATGTGTATGGCAATATGGAGGCGGCGGTCTTTTAACACGTAGCTCATAATTATGCACAGGGTCAGCAGATTTGCGCCAATCCAGGCGCTGGTCGGGGCAAATCTGCCAGTCAGCGGCCAGATAACCCAACAAAGCCAGACAAAGCCAATCGCCCCGGCAAATAGCGCAACGGGTGTGATCGACTCTGACCGCAGTTGGTCCAGGTTCGTGCGGAAGCCCGGCGTCTCCTGTGCAACAGCCATAAGCATTTCCCCCATTAAGGCAAAGCGCAAGCAGCGCGAGAGTTTAGGCAGCGATAGGTACAACCATCGACTTACACTAACCTATCCATCGCCATATTCTATTCCACACCACCAACATGGGCAAGCAGGTGTGATGCTGAGGACTTGAATATGGTACGTTCTTCAACAAAGGCGGCAGGTATATCGGCCAACGAGGCCAGAAGAAATCAAAGGGGTACAGTATACCACAATGACGCCTGCCAACCTGTCCCGTCTTGTCGATTCTCACAGTTTCTAGTCAAAACGAAACCTCGCACAATAGGCAGGGGCGGATGAACGCCATGCACTTGCCTGGTCGTTCCTAAAATCCGGACAGATCCAAAGGTTGTAATTTCCTGGTCAATAGGAAAGGAAAGGTGTAGAATAATGCGATCCTGATGACCAAGGAAGAACCGCTCTTGCACTCAAACCCTATTCGTTCCCTCTATCCGATTGCCCTGGCCCACCTCACCATCGAACTGTGTGACAATTATCTACCCGTCGTCTACCCTATCCTGATTGCCACTATGGGGCTCAGCTACGCACAGGTAGGGTTGGTCACACTGATTGGCAGTGTCGGGGCGACGCTGGTACAGCCTCTCTTCGGCTATCTGAGCGACCGGTTAGAAACCCGGCGTATTATCCTATCCAGTATCGTTTGGATCGGAGCTGTGATGGGTGTGGTCGGGTTGACCCGCAGTTATGGGTTACTGGTATTGCTGGTGGGCCTGGGCAGCATCGGCTCGGCCGCCTTTCACCCGGCTGGGGCGAGCGCTGTCGGGTCGATTACCACCGCCCGACGAGGGGCAACGCTCTCTGTTTTCTCGGTGAGTGGAACGCTAGGAACAGCGCTGAGTCCGCTTCTGATATCGGCCGGCATCAGTTGGCTGGGACTACCGGGAACGACGCTGTTGATTCCCACCGCTCTGCTGAGCGGTTGGTTACTCTATCACCAATTGGGCTGGGGAGGCGATACCAAACCAGGCGCAGCGCCCACGGGACCCCCGGCGGCTGACGGCCAGGCCCGACCCCAGAACGGTTCGTGGGTGGCGCTGACACTGGTAGTTCTGACGGTGATGTGCCGCTCCTGGTTTCAAGTCAGCCTCATCACCTACCTGCCGGAATGGCTGCAAGGCCAGGGATGGTCGCTGGTGAGGAGCGGACAGATATTAACGGTGTTGCTGATATCCATCAGCATAGGGACCTTGCTGGGTGGGACGCTATCGGATCGGATTGGCCGCTGGCAGGTCTTGGCCTTGAGTCTGGGCCTGTTGGGGCCAACCCAGTGGTTCTTCATGAGGTCCGGCGGCCCCGCACAAGTCGGGTTCGTGGTGCCGGTTGGGATCCTGACTGGCGCCAGTTTCCCCGTGACCGTTGTGATGGCGCAAGAGATCTGGCCGCGCGGTGTGGGTCTGGCCTCGGCGCTGGTGATGGGATTGGGCTGGTTGCCGGGGGGAATTGGTGCCTCGTTCACGGGCCTGGTGGCTGACCAAACCTCGCTGGCGACGGCCCTGCACTGGTTGGTCATCCCGCCAGTACTGGGGCTTGCCTGTGCGCTGATCTATGCCCTGGTATGGGCCAGGCACGGAAGGGATGGATAGGCCCAATCAGCCACTGCAGAACCGTCAGAGCCAGACAGATCAAGCCAGAGCCCTTATTTGAACGGTATTGGGCTTAGGATGGGAAAGATAGGCAGCATAGTGGCGGTGGTGCATACGCCGGATCAATTCCAGCACTGCTTGCGCATCCAACTCTTTCGTGGGCAGCACAACTTACAGCAAGAGGCGGACTTGAGGTACTGTCAGGGCCGGCGCCTGAGCTCTGAGCTTCAATTGCAGCCGGACCAGGAAGAAATGCACCAGGAAGGTCATCGTCTGCCAAAACCGGAGTTGTTTCACTTTGAAAAGCACAAGCACGGATTGTTTGACCAGGCGGTGTGGTTGTGGAAAAGAAAAGAGGGATAAATACCGACGTGATTGTGGAAGTTTAGGATATCGCCTGGATAAGGAAACCCCGTCGGTCGCAACAGGCTTTATCATGTACATTATATCACATCTGCGCCCTGCTTACAATATCTTGCACCGCGAATTCCCACAATTTCTAGCCAAATCAACGCAAAAACTGGCACATCGGGGAATGGTGATCATATGCCGAATCAGGCGTGGTGGTGTCTTGACGTAGAATTCAGTCGCCTGCTATGGGATGACCACCACCAACTAAGCGCTGGGGGTAAGCTTCGAATCCGCACGAGTGAAGGAGATTGGGACTGCGTTACGACGGCTACGCCAGAAGACCCTTTTCGCGGAATAAGGGGCGGGGATCCACCAGGTTTTTGTGCAGAGCCGACGTTTGGCTCTCCAGTCCAAAGGCTAGCGTCATCAACTGAGTGGCATAAAGAGTGGGCATCTGGAATTCAAGGCCGATCTGGTTTTGCCGGGCGTCGAGGTTCACATGACATAATGGACAAACCGTGGCGACCACGTCGGCCCCGCAGTCGTGAGCATTTTGCAGGATCTTGCGCGTCATCTCCAGGGCCAGGGGGGTTTGGGTGAGGCTGAGCGCGCCGCCGCAGCAATCGGTCTTATAAGACCAGTCGACCGGCTCGGCACCCAGGGCGCGCATCAGGTAATCCATCTTCATCGGGTATTCAGGATGCTCGGCCTGGGTGATCTTGGGTGGTCGGGTAACCAGGCAGCCATAATAGCAGGCAACCTTGAGCCCTGTCAATGGCTTCTTCACGCTGGACTCGATCTTTTCCAAACCAGCCCGGTCAACCAGTGTGTCCAGCAGGTGCTGCACGGTTACCGTGCCCCGGTAGGCATAGCCAATCTGCGCCTCGACTTCCTTCGCCATCTCGCCGTCGTTGGCAACGGTGTGAGCGGCTGCCTTCATCCGAGCAAAGCACGCGCTGCATGGCGCAGTTACGGTGTCCAGTCCCATTTGTTCGACCGTGGCCAGGGTGCGCATGGGCAGCACGGTCGCCAGGGTGTGGTCGGTTGAGTGGGCAGGGCTGGAGCCGCAGCAAAGCCAGCCGGGCGGCTCAACCAGCTTCAATCCAAGCACGTCGGCGGCAGCACGTACAGTATGGTCGTATTCGGCGGCGGTGGAGTGGAGTGAGCAGCCGGGATAGTAGGCCACTACCCCCTCGGTCGACTCGATCGGCTTCACTTTTTTGGGCGGCCGGGTGATCCCAGGGATGAGCTTGAGCTTGCGCCGCTTCATCATCTCCAGGCCCATATCCATGTCTTTCATCAGTTGGCCTGTCATCAGGTTCATCCCGGCCATCAGCCCCACCTCGTACAGCCGGCCCAGCAGGCCGATATCACGCAGGAAGAGGGTGCTGAATTTATCGACCTCGGGGACGGCTGGCGGCAGGCCCCGCCTTTTGGCTTCGATGCGCAGGGCGTCCATCACGCCGGCGATGTCGAGGCCTTGAGGGCAACGAGTGGTGCAGGTCTGGCAGGCGGCACACAGCCAGATAGTCTTCGAATTCAGAGCGAGTTCATCCTGACCCAACTGCAACGCCCGCATGATCTGGTTAGGGACCAGATCGAAATGCTCGGCCAGCGGGCAGCCGCTTGTGCATTTGACACACTGATAGCACAGATAAACGTTCTCGCCGGTCTCTTGCTGGATGGCACGTGCAACGTCCAGGTTACTGGTTGAAGTCAGGTCTCTCATGCTGATCTCCTATCTCGCTATTCGTTCGAACGTTAAACGTCAATCTAGAACTCGCCCCGATGTAGGACCAGCGGCAGGACCAACAAGGCCACGTCACGAGTGGAACCATCGGGCAGCATGAAGTAGTCTGACAGCGTGCACTGCTGGATGAATCCCAGTTCCTCAAAGGCCTTGATGACTGGACCCTGATCGGTTACCACTTCGGCCACGAGCTGGTGCAGGCCCACGTTGCGGGCGATGTCGATCAACACTCGCAGCATCTGTGTTCCTAACCCGCGCCGGCGCACCTCTTGCGCCAGGTAGATGCGCAGCTCTCCCTGGTGCCGGTGGGCTCCCCGGCGGAAATGCAGGGTTGCATCGCCCACGATGCGGTCACGCATCACGGCCACCAGCGGGAAGACCTTTCTGTAGTCCAGGTTGTCCGCCCAACTGGCTACCAACTCCCGGTTGGTCACGTCGTCGCGTAAGTAGCGGCGGCCCTCTTCCGAGGCATGGGCGAAGAGCTCTACCAGAGTCTCACGATCGCCGGCAACCAGGGGTCGTAAGAGGGCCCGGGTTCCATCGGGCAGGGTCACCAGATTTCGATATTTTGCCAGTTGATCGTTCATACAACCGCCCCTCTTCGTCTCATTCGCAGGACGACGTCATCCAGGATAGCCAGGGTGCGTTCCTCCCAACCTCCAGGCAACACGATCACCCCCCATTGACCGCCGGGCGCGGCAGCAGGCCCGCTCCTTCGACGATGGGCTGGATGGCCTCTTCCCACTCGATGGCCATAATGTGCACACCAGCCACCCCCTCAATCTCCCTCAACTGTTGAATCTGCTCGACGCAGATTTTGATGCCCTCGGACCGCCAGGTGGCGGAGCGGGCTTTCTTGTCCTCCTTGTCAATACCCTTCACAGCGGCAGTCATACGATCGACGTATTCATCGGCGACGATCATGCCGGGCACCTTGTCGCGCATATATTTGGCCATGCCGCTGCTCTTCAGCGGCCCCACCCCGGCCAGGATGGCTACCTTTTCGTGCAGGCCCATGGCTACTACCCGCTTCATGTATTCCTTGAAGCGCGGGATGTCGTAGATAAGCTGGGTCTGGATGAAGTCGGCACCGGCGGCAACCTTCTTCGCCAGCCGGTAGGGCCGCCAATCGAAGGGATCGCCGAAGGGATTGGCAGCGGCCCCGATGAAGAAGCACGGTCCGCCCCCCTTGATCTCTTCGCCGCACTGGAATTTGCTCTCGTCGCGCAAATCTTTAACCATATGCACCAATTGCAGCGAGTCGATGTCGTGCACATTCTTGGCGGTGGGGTGGTTGCCGAAAGATTGGTGATCGCCCGACAGGCAGAGCACATTTTTGATGCCCAGGGCGGCCGCGCCCAGCAGGTCGCTTTGCATGGCCAACCGGTTGCGGTCGCGGCAGGTCATCTGGATAACCGGCTCCAGCCCCTCTTGCACCAGAATCACGCCAGCGGCGATGCTGCTCATGCGGACAATGGCCGTCTGGTTGTCGGTGATGTTGGCGGCATCGACGTAGCCCCTGAGCAATGTGGTCTTCTTGTGAATGACCTCGGCGTCGTGACTTTTGGGCGGTCCCAGTTCGCCGGTGACAGCAAAGTGCCCGGCTGCCAGCATACGTTCCAGGTTGCTGCCAGATTTGTAGCCGTTGGTCGAAACGTCAGTCATATTCGTATCCTCCCACGGTAACGTGAAACGTAAAGCGTAAAGCGTAAAACGTAAAGCGTAATGCGTAAAGTCAAAAAAGGATAGCCCATGACACTCCAGTTGCGTTTCACATTTGACGTTTCACGTTTCACGTTTTACGTTTGACGCTTTACGTATCACGATAGTCCTCAGGCAGGCGTAGATCGTCACGGATGATACGGCGTGGGCCACCGTCGCGGCTGGTAGACCAATCCTTAGGCGGCTGCACTTCCATCAATCGATCCAGCAATCCCAATGCGCTCATCCGTTCCCAGATGAGCTGCCAGGCGCAGGGGGTCTCCGGGTTAATCTCACACTCGCCATTCTGCGAGCCGCCGCAGGGCCCGTTGAGCAGTTGCTTGGAGCAGCGGGCGATGGGGCAGATGCCCCCGGTTAGATCCAAGATGCAATTGCCGCACGCCTGGCAGCGTTCCTCCCACACTCCCTGCTCGGTAGGCAAGCCCATAAACGTGGTATTGAGTCCCGGCAACACCCGCTTGCCGGGAAAGCGTTCGGCCAGTGTCTGCACGCCGACGCCACACCCCAGCGAGAGGATAGCATCGTAGTTCTCCAGCCTTTCCGCCAGCGGATCAATGTACTCCCATTCGCATTGCCGCTGGACGGTGACCTCATCGAAGTCTATCCCATTGCTGTCCAGCCGGGTGGCCATACGCAGTGCTGAGGCCAAAATGCCTACTTCTTTTTCGCCGCCAGCAAAGCAGACGGTGACGCAGGTGCCGCATCCCACCACCAGCACCTTCTCGTAGCCATTCACCATGGCTTTGATTTCGGCCAGTGGCTTTTGTTCGGCAACGATCATATATCACCTCCGTATGAGTTATCAGGGATCAGGGATCAGGGATCAGGGAATCAGGAAGTCGGGTTTCCCGTTTCCTGATTCCCTGATCCCTGATCCCTGATCCCTGATCCCCTGCCCCAATGGATTTTGCCCTAACGCCCTGATCTTCTCCACCATCTCCGTGGTTATTTCGGCGAAGCGAGCCCCCATTGCCGCCGACAGGTTGACCATCCG
>JAHELX010000447.1 GCA_024643945.1 Anaerolineales bacterium | reverse complement strand
GTCCAATTCGGTTTCGGCCAGCGTGCCGGCCAGCCAGTTGGTGATGCTGCCAGTAATGGTGGAGGACACCGTGGCTTGCAACTCGAAGGTTTCGCTGCTCTCGCGCGGGATCGACGCAATATGCCAAACCACTGTGTGATCTGCCGCGTAGTAGTCGTAATCGGTGTAAGGGCCAGTTTGAGTAATGAAATTGACCGCCGTCGGCAATGTATCAGTTACCACCACGTTGGTCGCGGTGATCAGTCCCTGGTTGGCAATAGTGAGAGTGTAGGTGATCGGATAGCCTTGCGTCACCTCAACCGGCCCGCTCTTGGTCACGGCCAGCTCGGCGCCTTGGAAGGTGACGGTCGCCATCTCGCTGATCGGCACGCCGTCGATGAGCGCGCGGATCTCGGCCGTGCCCACCTGGGTGCTGGCCACGAAGCCGTCGGCCCAGCCGGAGCTATTCGTCGTCGGCGGTTGGGTCAGGCTGACCGGCGCGGTAGAGGTGAGAACCACGCTGGCACCAGAGATGGGCTGGTCCGAATCATCGCGCGCCGTGACCCGGATAGTATTCACTGGCCCTCGGGTCGCGCCCGCCGAACAGGACGGCCTGGCCCAGCCCGGCGTCGTAGGCCATCCGCATGCCCGAGGGGATGGTCCACTCGAATTCAGGGTCCGGCGGCACGAGCAGCCAGTCGCTCCCGTCGTATTCCCAGGTTTGGGCCAGGGGGTATTCATCCTCGCTGTTGTCCAGCAGGACCGTCACGCCCCGCGCGCTGTCGTAGGCCAGGGGATGTCCCGCGCCGCCTGGCGCGGTGACCTGGGTGGTCACCAGGTGCCAGTTCTGCTCGTAGTGCTCCCAGGTGTCGCTCAGCACGCCGCCTGCGCCGAGGCTGCCGTGCAGGACCACCACCTCCCGCGCGCTGTCGTAGGCCATGCCATGCTGGTACAGGGGCGGCGGGCTGCCCGGTGTTTCCATTAGATCAACATAAATTTAGATGCGACTGCGCTCCCTTGCTTTTGCACTTCGAGAACTTTTTCATATACTCTTTGTATTCACGAGTATTTGGCAGTGGTCCGTTGAGCACAGCTTCAATAAATTCTTCAGGTGGCTTGTAGTTGTGCGCTACCACATAGTGGTAGACTAAATTGGGAGCCGCGTACGACTTTCCTTGGTAAGTGACACGGATTTCTGCAGTTCCCAAATACAGCTCTCTGCCATGATGTTCTTCACGCACTGCCAGTAAAGAAGTAGGATCCCCGCAATAGGGACATTGATGACACCCCCTAGTTTGCAATACAAGATGAGTACAAAACTCGAAAAGTCGATCCTGAAATTCCTCCGAGGTATCACCCTGGGTATAGGGATGCGCTGGGTCGAGCCAGCCTACGTTCACCGTGCCAAGACAAGAGTATTCATCAAAACCTCGCGCTGGCGACAAATCAGGTTTGTACATGTTACTCCTCCCGCCCTAAATGTGTTGCTACCACAATTCGCAAAAGAAACGAGGAAAGCAGCCGATCAAGGCAGAACTTCCTGCAAGTATACTACTCAATACGGCTCACCCTGCACCGGCACGCCGTACGGGTCAAACTCGTGGTAAGCTACCATGTTGCCACATTCTTGTGTGGCCTGGTGGATACTCCCCAGCCCGTCGCTCAAGAGGTAGCGACGCGCGCCGGGCGGGCTATCGGCGACGACCACGCCTCACAGAGCCCGAGCATTTCGTGCTTGACTGCACCTATAGTGTACGCGTCAATACCCCCGCCTGGCAAGAGGCAAGAAGCCCTAATGCGGACAAAAAAGGCGGACGCCCCGTCCGCCTCAATGGTAATCCGGTTCAGCACCCCGAACGACGGCGCCGGTGCTACGGCGCAGCCTCCAGGTAACGGGCCAGCCAACCGCCCACAATAGGGTAATGGAACTCTCTTCCCTTGAAAGCACGGATAGCGCCGGTCAAGGCAAGGATGCCGGCGACCAACAGCCAGAGGCCGATCATTCCCATGCAAACAGTGGGCAAACCCGGCACAGGCAGGACACGGCTAAACGGCTCGAAGATCCCGCGAGGTAGAAATATGCTTAACACAATGAAGATCAGCGGGAGCCCTAAACCGCCGAAGAGCAAGGCCAGGATAACATCCACAGCCAGGAGTTGGAAGAGCGTAGCTTGCAGGAGATGATAGGTTAAGAATTCGGAATGCTGCCTGGTTGTGGCCCATAGGATCGGCGACAGAATGGGGCCGAAGCCACCTGATATGCGGGTGGCGGCACCATACAATATACACAGACGCCTTCGGCCAGAAAGGGCTGCAAGCCTCGAAGCAGCGCGATTGTGGTACAGGCAGAGATGTCTGTAGCTTCATACGTTTGCACGCCGGATTCGAATACCTCGGGGGGTGACTATGGTGACCGTCCCGGCCAAAGCCTGCAAATCGTAACTTGCCGGGAGCTGTTCCAATTTGACACGCATACTCTATCCCTACACCGGCAGTGACGCCAGGACCTCCTGGTGTATCAAGTCAGCGGCAAAGGCCAATGCCGCTTGAATATCTTCGGCAGTTAGCTGCGGATAGGCTTCCCGTATTTCCTCCGGCGTCATGCCGTCCGCCAGCCTTCCCACAATCATCGCCACAGGAATACGGGTTCCTTTGATACACGGGTCACCGTGATGCAAATCCGGTGCAATCATAACTGTCTATCTACCAAAGGCAATGATCTCCTCGCTATCACCGTAATAGGCGTAGATCGATCCGTCTCCCGCATTGACAGTCAAAGCATAGCTATCTGTAGCAGGCGTCGTCACAGCCGGGGACATCTCCACTCTCCCCAGTTCCCGACCGCTGATTAAGTCGTGCGCCCGGATACTGGCATCTTCGGCGATTACGTATACGACGTTTTCCCATACGACCGGATTCGAAAGAGCATACGCTTGCTTCTGCCAGAGGATTTCCCCTGTCCAGAGCTTCAAAACCTGCAAATCTGAGCCATTTGCCACCACTAACAGATCATTAACGACGACCGGTGGTGGCCTTATACGCCGCATAGGGGCTGGAATATGCCATAGCGGTTTATTGTTGGCCCTGTCTATAGCCCACAACCAGCCATCGGCTGTCCCCAAATATACATTTCCCGCCAGGGCCAAAATGTATGGACTATCTTCGGGCAACTTTTCTGTGTCGAGCTTGATCCCGTTTTCCGGATTGAAGGTGCGGATAAAGTTTCCGTTGCGGGAAGAACTCTCATACTCGAGTAAAAGACCATCCTCAAGATAGAGATTATGCTCCGTATGGCTTGTTAGCTCCTCAGTTTGCCAGGTCAATTGGCCATCAGTAAGGGAGTAGGTTTTAATACGCCACTCGCCCACAGTAACCAGGTATACCCTCTCTTCATCCGCCACCAACGACGCTGCATCCCAGAATTTATCATATGTTACTTGCCAAAGAGTCTCTCCACTCCGGCCGCTCAACAGCACCAGTTGCCCACCTGCATTAGCGTAAACAAGGCCTCTATCAGTCACTTGCCAGGCATGAGAAGACAGGCCACCTCCTACTTGCCCTGACTCAGCTCGCCACTTTTCCTGTAAATGAAAAGTCTGTGAGACCACCTTTCTGGATGGAACCGGCGTAGACGACGGAATAAGCGTCGGCCCCCAGCAGCCAAGACCACTCAACACGATTGAGAGCAATAGCACAGGACAGATTAGCACAGTTCTTTCGTTTTTCGTTTGTTTCGGTTGTATGGTCATCTGGATAAAACGGCATCGGCCGCTAACTGGCGCAGATTTATGCCTGCCCACTCTGGTGGATATTGCAGAGGAGAACCTGTGCCGGCAACAACATCTCGTACCATGACGTTTCTGTAGTTTATTGGATTCTTTTCCTTGTAGTCATAGGCACTTCCCCTTATCTCGTAAGCTGTCCAACCAAGAGACACCCCCGCAGGTAAGGAAAACTTGAGCGGTGACTTGCTTATACCGCCTCCAACGGGCACAACCGCACCGGAAACCTTGAAATTTGGCATACCTGTCTTTTCATCAACACTGGAAAAGATTGAAACGCCAGTGCTGACTGGCGACACACCGACGCTCTGGCCAAATGCCCAAAATGGGCCACTGTAGTCGAATTTGAGCTCTCTATCCGGGTCAAACCCCCAGACAGGGCCGGCGTATCCCAGTAGGCTAATACCAAAAAGGGAGGTATCAACACCGGTCGGCCCTATGACAGTTTTTCCAAGGAAGTCGAATTCGGCAACCAGGTCCTTGAGCAGTCCATACCGCGCGGTTCCTGAGTAAGTGAAATTAGCGCGTTCCCCTGACTGGAAATCATAAACAACCTCCATTCCTTTTACAAGCATCTGGCAACCTGCCGCCACTACTGTTCCTACAACCCCCTCTACGTAGCCGTCGAGGTCACTGAATAAGTCGTCGAAAACCTCAGAAGATGGAGGATGATAGTTACATTCAGGCCGGGTTTTCCACGATTCATCCCCGGGATAAAGTGGGGAACAAAGGTTTAGGGTTTCAAGAGTTGCCCCAGGTGGCGCTGGCACACACGGCTTCCCATCCGGTCCTCTTCCGTTCACCACAGCGGGGTCATCGCAGGTATAGCCCCAGCCCTCGATGTAAATCAATCCGGAGGGATCAGTGTACTTAACGGAGTTGTTCCCGGCATAGCTCCACCCGTTTAGCGACTGAGGGCTATCCGGCTGGCCGGGGAAGCGATCTTTGCTGATGAATCGCCCCGTCACGCTATCATAATACCGCGCCCGCAGGAAGACCAACCCCGTGCCGATATCCACCTGCTCCCCCGTATAGCCAAAAGGTTGGGAGACTGGGAAATTGGGAAATTGGGACATGAGGACCCCAAACGGGTCGTAGCTCTGCGCCAGGGTCACCTGCCCGGCGGCGTCAACCAGTTGGCGCACGCTGCCGAGATGATCCGGCAGCACATACCCCCACGCGCCAGCCTCCTGCTCCGCCAGGATTTGACCCTGTACCTGCACGTAACGCGTGCTCGCCCCACCGCTGGTGGCGACGATCACTTCGGGTAGGCCGCTGGCCACGTCCAGGACGTATTCGGTTGTTAAGCCGTCCACCGTTTGCGCCGTGCGGTTACCCAGACCATCGTACTCAAATGTCGTTGTTAACGTGCCGCTGGTCACGGACGTCAGCCGGTTGGCCGCGTCATAGGTGAAGGTGCGCACCCCGTCACTCAGCAGATTCCCATTGGCGTCCCAAGTATAGTCCGCCCCATCCACGTTGACAAGCCGGTTGGCCGCATCGTAGGCATAAGGGATGACGGTGGTGGTGGTCAGGGTGCGGGTGTGGACGGTGCGATTGCCCACCGCATCATAGGCATAGGCGAAGGACTCGCCGCTGCTGTAGTCGGCGTCCGTCAGGCGGTAGAGTTTGTCGTAGCTGTAGCTGATGGCGCGGGCCAGCGTACCCATCTCGCTCTCTATCTGGCGGGCAGACTCCGGCGGCCCAGAATCAATCGGAAGGTATGTCGTGTCTGTCGTCAGCAACAGCCGATCCACGCGCAGGCC
>JAHELX010000031.1:19237-21366 GCA_024643945.1 Anaerolineales bacterium | reverse complement strand
GCGGTGGATCGTGGGGGCAACGCTGTCCAGCGTGTTGCTCGTTGCTGCCGTGATTTTCTGGCGGCCTCTTGGGGGCGCATGGTACGCTAACCTGGGGGCTGTTTACCAGACGCGATCTGAGTTGTCGCCCGGCCTGGACGAGGCTGCTCGTGAGGCGGCGATGGTGCGCGCGGTGACCTATTTTGAACGTGCCCTCAGCTTGAGTCTTTCGCAACCCGTAGCCAACCGGCGACTGGGTATGATGGCTCTAGATCAGAGGGACTTTGATGCTGCTGTGACCTACCTGGAGCGAGCCTACCCGCAAGAGCCGAGGAACCAGGCCACGCTGAAGTTGTTGGGATATGCCTATCTGTGGACGGGGCAACTGGACCTGGCAGAGGGACTGCTCCGGCAGTTAGACGTTCAGAGTGAATTGGTAGAGGAACTTGGAAACTGGCGCTGGTGGTGGGGCACGCAAGATAGGGAAGACCTGTCGGTCTACGCCGATGAGATGATCGGGCGTCTCTCGGCCAAGAGGCGCTAGGTACTGACGAAAGACTTCATCCTTCCTCCATGCGTACAAAGAGCCACGGCTCCTAAGAGCCGTGGCTTCTTAAATCCTACTTATTGGGTCTGTAACCAGTAAACTTACTTGTCTCTGGCCTGTCCAGAGTCTTCGTCAGTTCACCGACAGGTCGTGTCCACTCTTCCCGTTTCAATACCGGGGGTGGAGTGCATTATCGCTCCGGGCAGGCACACCTCTCAACTGCTTCAACCACTACGATATGCACCTCCGTTTCTTCCAACTAAACTCATACCTGGCCAGGTAGATATGTAGGTACTTCTTTCCTATATCGTATCACAATCTCGTCATGATTTCAAGAGAGATTCTGTGTGATTCCCCTCCGTTTTCCCGACGAATTTGCGCGGGGACTGGGCGTTTGTGCCGGGAAATTGGGCTGAATAGCCGTCATGGCGGGGGTGAGTTCTCTAATTTGAGGCGGCCGTTACCCTCCGACTGCCCAACGCCTACTTGAAAAACGGGAGATTTATGGTAAAATAGACATAAAGAACTTGATTCTTGCAGGAGGAAAAGCGATGACACGACGGCAACAGCTTATCCTGTTGGTGTTGGGGCTAGCAACTGTGAGCACGTGCACGGTGGCCTTTGCTCTGGCGATGAATCTAAGCCGTCAAATGGCTGTTTCGGCATCAGTTGCCGAAAGGCCGCGTGCGGTCGAGCCAGCGCGTTCTGAGAGAGGACCGGTATGGCAGTTACCGTCGACGCCATTGTCACAGCCTGAAATATTGCCTACCTCCACGCGGCTGCCGACTCCTACTAATACACGGGTGCCTACCTGGACGCCATCCCCGACTTACACGCCGACGGCAACTCGTATTCCTACCGACACGCCTGAGCCTACTCCCACGGATACGCCGGCACCCGCGCCCACCAGCGAAGTGCCCCCCGCGGTGCCGACACTTGCCGCTCCCACACCTACGCCTACACCCGAGTTTCCCTTCGTCCCAACCGTTGAAACGTTCGACACCGGTACACCGCAGATGACCCGCGTCACCGGCATGGTTTGGGAGGTCATTAGCGTAAATCTGGCACTGTACGATGGTCAGCCTGGCTACCAGATGCGCCTGGTGGATCCCAATGGCAATGTACATTTGAGCGACGTGTCCGGTCCTGGTGGCACCGATAGCACCTGCGCTGGTTGTGGCGATAATCAGAGGATGAACATGAAAATTGAGTTGCGTCCTTACGTTCCAGGTACCTATCGGGTGGCTCTGGTACAGGGAGAGAAGCAGATGTCGTCCGAGGTGGAATTCACGTTGGCCGCCGCCCCGCTGCAATACGTTCACGTGAAGTTTGTCCCCTGGGAGTAGCTGCTTCTATTTATGAGGTGTCGATGCGCCAAGGCTCTTTTTGCGAGTGCGTTCATTTTGAGGGGCGACACATCCCGAAATCCGAACACACCCCTTTTTGACCCGCCTCTTAAAATCTGCTACAATTCGTCCAGACGTCTGGCGCGAGCGAAGCGCGCGTATGTAAGAGGGAAAATGTCTGTAGAAGTAGATTCTCCAAAAAGCAAAAATCTTTGGCAGCGCTTGAACGGCCCGACTAAAATTGGCCTCGTCTTCGC
>JAHELX010000031.1:0-19137 GCA_024643945.1 Anaerolineales bacterium | reverse complement strand
GTCTGGCGCGAGCGAAGCGCGCGTATGTAAGAGGGAAAATGTCTGTAGAAGTAGATTCTCCAAAAAGCAAAAATCTTTGGCAGCGCTTGAACGGCCCGACTAAAATTGGCCTCGTCTTCGCCGCTGTGGGTATCCTGCTGACGGTCATTGGCGTCTTCCGTGACCCGACCACGCCTGTCAGCGCCTGGTCGCTGGGGATGGGTGCCCTTATCTCTGGCGGCACCTGGGGCGTGGTGAGCTGGGCCATCGCCAGCGCTGCCGTTGAGGTGGAACGGGACGTGGCAAAGGCTAAAAGTGAGGATGACACTGCGTAGCCAATTCGTTTGGTCGGGGGGACTGGGGCTCGCTGGCGGTGCCGTCTTGACAGGAGGCACCCTTTTTTTGTTATGGAGGATGGACCTATCACCACTAATTACCGGCTTGAGAATGTGGATACTGTTAGGTTTTCTTCTCCTCTTCTCGCTGGCTGAAATCCCGGTGATGATCTTTGGTATGCGTCAAATGGTCATCGCGTCTCCTGGGACGCGGCTGGCAGTGCTGACTAATGCGGTTTTTACCTCCTTCGCCGCTGTTTATGCCGCTCCCTTCCTATTATTGACGGGACAGGTGGGCATTGGCGTGGGGCTGGCCAGCCTCGGCCTGGTTCGCTTCGCCGGTGCGTTGGTGTTCGTCCCTGGCCATGAAATGCCAATGTCCAGATCCCAACCCCCGGCCTCCAGTAACTCACAGCCTACAGTGCACAGCGAGGAACTATGACCTACCAATCACCCGAAGTCTTGCGCGATATTCGTGCTCTTGTCGTAGATATGGACGGCGTGCTATGGCGTGGCGATGCTCCGCTTCCCGGGCTGACCGAGTTTTTCGACTTGTTACGGAGTCGTTCCATCTCTTTTCGGCTGGCGACCAACAACGCCAGCAAAACACCCGGTCAATACGTGGACAAGCTGGCCTCGATGGGCGTCGAGGTTACGGCCGATTACATTCTCACCTCGGCCGTCGCCACCGCTCAGCACCTGGCTGCCACAGCGCCTGGCGCGTCGGTGTACGTCATCGGTGGAGATGGGCTGCGGCAGGCAGTGCTCGACTATGGCTTACACCTAAGCAGTGGAGGTCACGCCGACTTCGTCGCCGTTGGGTGGGACCCAGAACTTACCTACAGCCAGTTGTGCGAAGCGGCGTTGCTCATCCAGGCCGGGGCAAAGTTCATTGGTTGCAACCCTGACCGGACCTGGCCAGGCGAGCGTGGCCTTTTGCCCGGCAATGGCGCCACATTGGCTTTCCTGCAAGCCAGCACAGACGTGGCACCGCTCATCATCGGCAAACCGGAACGGACGATATTCGACGTTGCCCTAAAGGCGATGGGAGCTGACCTGGCTCATACGGCTATGCTCGGCGATCGGCTGGAAACTGACATCGTAGGTGGGCAGAAGGCCGGTCTACGCACGATCCTGGTCCTCAGCGGTGCCAGCGACGAGGCAGCCCTGGCCGCCAGCCCGGTGAAGCCGGACTGGGTCTTCGATAGCATCCAGGAATTGGCCCATGCCTGGGGCAGGTGACCTTGTGAACCCAATTAATCTTCTGGATCTAACGAAAGAAGAATTGCACACTTTCCTGGCTAACTGGGGTGAGCCACGCTACCGGGCGGATCAAATCTGGAACTGGCTCTACCGGCGCTTCGCCGCTAACCCGGAGGAGATGACCGACCTGCCGGCGTCACTGCGCGCTCGGCTGGCGGCGGAGACGCGCCTCGACCCCTTGACGCCCCTGGCCAGGCTGGACTCGAGCGATGGGCAGACGCACAAAACTCTCTTCGCGCTGCCAGCCCAAGGATCTCCTTTGGGGAACGGTGCCCAGATCGAGGCCGTGCTGATGCGTTATAACCGGCGACGCACGCTGTGTATCAGCACCCAGGCTGGCTGCGCGATGGGCTGTCCGTTTTGTGCCACCGGCCAGGGGGGCTTTGCCCGCAACCTGTCAGCCGGGGAGATCGTGGCGCAGGTGCTTTTCTATGCGCGGATGTTGGCTGAGCAGGATCAGCGGGTCACCAACATTGTTTTCATGGGTATGGGCGAGCCACTGGCCAACTATGCCGCTACCTGGGCCGCCATCCGGCGGCTGAATGACCCGAGTGGCTTCGGTCTGGGCGCGCGCGCCATGACCCTGTCTACCGTGGGGCTGGTGCCGGCCATCCGGCATATGAGCCACGAACCGGAACAGGTGGGTTTGGCCGTCTCCCTGCATGCGCCAACCAACGAACTGCGGAACGAATTAGTGCCCATCAACCGGCGCTATCCGTTGGCACAGTTGATGCAGGTCTGCCGCGATTATATCAATACCACCCATCGACGAATAAGCTTTGAATACGCGCTGATGGATGGCGTGAATGATAGCGACGAGCAGGCGCAGCAACTGGCCGACCTCATCGGGAATATGCTGGCGCACGTCAACCTTATCCCCCTCAATCCGACGGCCGACAGCCCCTACCGGGGCTCCCCCCAGGCTCGGGTGCGCGCCTTTCAAGCGGTGTTGGAGGGTAAAGGCGTCCCCACCACGGTGCGTCTGCGGCGGGGCATTGACATCCAGGCCGGGTGCGGTCAACTCCGGGCAAGTTACTTGTCACCTTCTGTGCCTGACTTGGAACCTGGGGCGAAAACAAGGACCGCTGACCAACGTCTGTGACGATTGATTACCCCAGCCGCAGCCGCTGGTAGGCGCTCTGGCAAGGGGGACCGTCGCTGAGATGTAGCTCCCGGGTATGCAGATCCATGATTATTGAGGTCACCGTGCGGTATTGTTCCTCCGGCGGCAGATCAGGGTCCTCGTGCCGGCAGACGGAATCGGGATACGCCTGGTGGTCGCGCAAGTAGTTTTGAATATCCTCTATAGCCAGCGGCCGCTTAACTTCCAGCAGGTGGCGCAACCGGTTTAGCCGATGGTAAGAAGATGGCCGTCGCTTGCTGGGGGGCTCAACCACGCCCAAGGCCTCGGGATCCAGGAAATGGTTGGTGTGGACCACACAGCCGTTCTCGGCGCCGAGCAAACGCACCTGGTCCGGCGCGGCCTCGATGTTGGCCACGCGATCAGGGACTTGTGCCATCAAGAAGTTGGTGGAGCATGCGCGATGCGTGCCGGTTACCACCTGGATGGCGGCTTCGAGGTCCCGTGCGCGCAAGATTTCGTAGCAGCGCAGATGAAAGGGCCTGGCCAGGCGGGACCAGTCTTCATCGGTGGTATGCAAGCCATTCACTGCCAGGCCCAACCCGGCCGAATTCAGGCCGATCTTCCCCCCCACAATGCCTGCCTCAGTGAAACTGATCGTCTCCAGGCCATCGGGCTCGACGGTGTGTAGAACCGCCCCCTGGACTTGCGGAATCCAGTCCCAATTCTGCCCCAGCAGCAGATGGCCCCCGGCAGATTCACTGGGGAGGACGGCGAACGAGGTGCAGCCGTCGGCCATGGCGTTCACGCTGAACTGGTGGTAGAGGATCTCATAGCGTACGTTGAGGGCCAGCAGTTGGTCGAGGTCCAATCCGGAGCCATCTGCGACGCCACGCACGCCGGCGAAGTAGTCAGGATTTTGAGCGGCAATGGCCTGTCCATATCGCACGGCCCGGGCCAGGACTTCCTCGTGGGGCAACTGGCCCTCGCGCTCGAAGCGCTCAAAGTATACCTGGATGTTGTGGGCAATGCGCTCTTTCAGTTCCTGGCCGTGTTGCACCCCCTGCTCATACGGCATGCCGCTCAGGTGTAACACCGGTAAGCTCATGGATTACTCCTGCTGAACACGACCTGGGTGGTTTTCCTGTTATTCTGTCGGCTCCCGGCCGTCGCTCCCATCAGTGGAAAGCTGCGCCCCAGCCAGCGACGGTGCCGTCCTGTCGGATTTTTTCTTTTCCCTGGGGGCCATCAAGGCCACTGAGGCCACGCTGTCGCTTTTTTTCATGCGCATCACGGTAGCACCGCGCGTCGCCCGGCCCATTTGGGGGATCTGCTTGACACGTGTGCGCAACACCATGCCCTCGGCCGAGATGAGGGTGATGTCGATGTCGTCGCTCACCACACGGGCGCTGGCGATGGGGCCGGTGATCACCATGCCCTGCCTGCTCAGGGTCACCACACCGCTACCGTAGCGTCCCTGTGTGGAATACTCGCTGAGTGGGGTGCGCTTGGCATAGCCCCTGGTAGTGACCACCAGCAAGTCACCCTCGGGATCCACCACGTCCATCGAGGCCACCTGGTCGTCGTCGGCCAGCTTAATCGCCATCACCCCGCCAGCCGCGCGGCCCATGGGGCGAACCTCGGACTCTTTGAAGCGGATCGCCTGTCCGCCGCGGGTAACGATCACAACTTCGTCATCTCCCTCTGTTAGCTTCACCCAACCCAGCTCATCACCATCGTCCAGGTTGATTGCGATGAGGCCGCTAGGCCGCACCGACTCAAATTCCGACAGATCGGTGCGCTTGATCTTGCCCCGACCGGTGACCATAGTCAGGTAGTCTGCCTTCTCAAAATCAGGCACGGTCACAGTGGCGGTCACTCGCTCGTCTGCATCCAGGTTGATGAGGTTGATGATAGGGATGCCCTTGGCGGTACGACTGGCGTCGGGCACGAGGTAGGCCTTTTCAGAATAGACCTTGCCTTTGTCGGTGAAGTAAAGAATGGTGTCAAGTGTATTGGCCGCGAACAGGAATTGCACGGCATCTTCCTCGCGAGTGGTCATGCCGGTCACACCCTTACCGCCTCGAATTTGCGCCCGGTAGGTGCTGGCTGGCACCCGCTTGACGTAGCCGCGCTGGGTGATGGAGATGAGCACTTCTTCCTGAGCAATCAAGTCCTCCTCGTCGAAATCCTCGCTGGCGTCGGCCATAATGCGAGTGCGGCGCTCATCGCCATATTTCTCTTTCAATTCCGTCGCGTCGTCTTTGATGAGGCTCAGAATCTTGTGCGGATTCGCCAGTAAGTCTTCCAGGTAGGCGATGGTTTGCATCAACTGGGCGTATTCTTCTTCGATTTTCTGGCGTTCCAGCGCGGCCAGGCGGCGCAATTGCATGTCGAGGATGGCCTGGGCCTGGATTTCGGTCAGCTTGAAGCGCTGCATCAGCCGCTCGCGGGCTGCCTCAGCGTCCGGCGACTGGCGGATGGTCTGGATGACGGCGTCGAGGTTGCTGAGAGCGATACGCAGGCCCTCCAGGATGTGGGCCCGGTGTTTGGCCTTGTCCAGCTCGAACTGGGTGCGGCGAGTGATGACCTGGCGCCGGTGCTCGATATAGACTTGCAAGGCGCGCTTGAGAGGCAGGATGCGCGGCTCGGCGTCCACCAGGGCCAGCATATTGACGCCAAAGGTGCTTTGCAGGGGGGTGTATTTGTAAAGCTGGTTGAGGACTTTGTTCGGCTGCGCTCCCCGCTTGAGCTCGATGACGACGGACAAGCCGTGACGGTCGCTCTCGTCACGCAAGTCGGAAATGTCTTTCAACCGGTCGGAGCGGACCAGTTCCGCGATTTTCTCGATAAGACTGGCCTTGTTGACCTGGTATGGGATCTCGCTGACGACGATGCGGTGGCGATTGCCTCGCATTTCTTCGATACGGGCAACGGCGCGCATTACCACCCGACCCTTGCCAGTGCCGTAGGCTGCTTCAATGCCCTCGCGGCCCAAAATAAGCCCGCCAGTAGGAAAGTCGGGGCCTTTGACAAATTGCATCAGGTCTTCAACGGCCACATCGTCGTATTCGTCATAGTGGTCTACCAGATAGGCGATGGCGTCACAAATCTCGCCCAGGTTATGGGGTGGGATGTTGGTGGCCATACCGACGGCGATACCCGAGGTACCGTTGAGCAACATGTTGGGCAACCGGGCGGGCAGCACTTGAGGTTCTTGTAGGCTGCCGTCGAAGTTGTCTATCCAGCCAACGGTGTCTTTGTCGATGTCAAGGAGTATCTCTTCGGCGATGCGGGCCAGCCGGGCTTCCGTATAGCGCATGGCGGCGGGACTGTCGCCGTCAATGGAGCCGAAGTTGCCCTGCCCATCCACCAGGAGGTAACGCATAGAGAAATCCTGCGCCATACGAGCCATGGCATCGTAGACGGCGGCGTCGCCGTGGGGGTGATACTTGCCCAGTACCTCGCCTACGATGCGCGCGCTCTTTTTGTAGGATGAAGTGGCGCGCAGGCCCATATCGTGCATGGCATACAGGATACGCCGGTGGACTGGCTTCAATCCATCGCGAGCGTCGGGCAGTGCCCGGGCGACAATGACGCTCATGGCGTAATCCATGTACGCCACTTTCATTTCACTTTCGATGTCTATCTGCCGGATAACGCCTACATCCATTTAACGCCTCCATACAAAACCGACCACCGGCTGGAGGCCGGTGGCGGATGACAGACCACTTATCATTATACATCAAAAGGCGCAAATCGGCTATTTGGTAGAATAGGAAGAAGGTGCTATTCTGCGGATGGAACGCTCTTATAACTGGCTTTTCTCGGCGACCGCCGCCTGGGCCATCGCAATGAATTCCTCAACCGGTTTGGGGCCCAGGTTTTCATTGGTACGTAGCCGCACGGCTACTGCCCCGGCTTCGGCTTCTTTGTCACCTACGACCAGCATGTATGGGATTTTCTGTTCCTGGGCTTTGCGGATCTTGTTTCCCATGCGGTCGCTGGCGTCGTCCACCTCGGCGCGCAAGCCAGCCTCTTTGAGGCGAGCCGCAACCTGGTTGGCATATTCCACGTGCCGGTCGGCGATGGGAATGAGCACAGCCTGCACCGGAGCCAACCACACCGGAAATGCGCCGGCATAATGTTCGATGAGCACGCCAAAGAAGCGTTCCATGCTGCCCAGCAGCGCCCGGTGAATCATATAGGGCCGGTGCTCCTGACCATCTTCGCCCACGTAGGTCAGGTCGAAGCGCTCGGCCATGTTAAAGTCAAACTGAATGGTGGAGAGCTGCCATTCGCGCCCGATGGCATCCTTGATTTTCAGGTCGATCTTGGGGCCGTAAAAGGCGCCGCCCCCTTCGTCGATTTCGTAGGGGATGTGTGTCCGCTTAAGAGCGGCTTCGAGGGCAGCTTCGGCGTCGCGCCATTGGGCGGGGTCGCCGACCGCTTTTCCTTCCCCGGGCCGGGTGCTGAGATAGGCGTTGAAGTCGGTGAAACCAAAGGAACGCAAGATGTGCAGGCAGAAGTTGAGGACGAAATCAATTTCCTGCGGCATCTGGTCGGGCCGGCAAAAGTGGTGGGCGTCGTCCTGAGTAAAGCCCCGCACACGTAGCAATCCGTGCAACACGCCGCCCCGTTCATAACGGTAGACAGTCCCCCACTCGGCAAAGCGGAAAGGCAGGTCACGGTAGCTGCGCAACGAGTTCTTGTACATCAGGATGTGGAAGGGGCAATTCATGGGCTTCAGGTAATATTCTTGCCCGTCGATATCCATCGGCGCGTACATATTCTCGCGGTAGAAGTCCAGGTGACCGCTGGTCTCCCAGAGCGTGCTCTTACCGATGTGGGGTGAATAGACCAGGTCGTAGCCGTGGGCCAGGTGCTCGGCCTTGCAAAACTCCTCGGCGACGTGCCGGATGAGGCCGCCCTTGGGGTGCCATAAAATCAGCCCGCCTCCGAGTTGCTCGGGCTGGACGCTGAAGAGATCAAGTTGAGCCCCCAATTTGCGATGGTCGCGCTTTTCGGCTTCGGCCAGCCGGTGCAGGTATTCCTCCAGTTGTTGTGCCGTCTCCCAGGCGGTGCCGTAGATGCGTTGGAGCATCGGGTTGTGCTCATCACCTCGCCAATAGGCGCCAGATACTTTCATCAGTTTGATGGCATCAGGATTGATCTGGCCGGTGCGCTCCACGTGCGGTCCCCGGCACAGGTCCTCGAAGCCGTTGTGGCGGTAGGTGCTGATGATGGGCTTTGCGACTGGCTCCATGCCATATTCGTCAAGCCCACCTTCCAGACCCTGGATGAGTTCCAGTTTATAGGGTTGGTCGGCGTATAGTTTCCGAGCTTCTTCGGCCGATATCTCACGCCGCTCGAATTGATAGTCGGCAGCAATGATCTCTCGCATCCGCCGCTCGATGGCTTCCAGGTCTTCGGGAGTCAGGGGGCGTGGGAGGTCAAAATCGTAATAGAAGCCGTCTTCAATGGGCGGGCCAATGGCGATCTTCCCTTGGGGAAACATCTCGAGCACAGCCTCGGCCATCACATGAGCGGCTGAGTGACGGATTTTGTAAAGGTTGCTTTCTTCGTACTTATGTCCCATCTTCCGATTTCCTCCATAATCTTCCCAGATATAATACCCGCATGCGGTGGGTATAACAAAATGCCTCTCGCCCACTGGGGCGAGAGGCACAGCTCACGCGGTTCCACCCAGATTGACCGCAGTCCACCGCAGCTACCTGTGGACCACGCTCATCTCTTGCGGCCTGTAACGGGGCCACCCGTAGCCTCATACTAACCGTATAGGACTCTGAAATGGGGCGCGTGTAATATCTGGAGTCCTGCGTTACAGCATTCCGAGGCCCACTCTTGGGGGGTTTTGGGCGGAGTCGGGTGGGGGAGGCTTGCAGCCGCCCCCATTTTGTTTATGGGGTCCGGCCTCCCCTCTCTGACACACGGCACATCCTCTGTCGAAGATTCTTCCGCCTACTCGTCCCAATCAACGCTTTAGCTTGTTTGAGGAGATAGTCTAGCACAGAGATGGATTCCTGTCAATAGCGAAAAGAGGGCACTGGGCATTCCTAAAATGGAGCAGAAGTGTCAATAATTTCTCCATCATCGAGACGAAGCGTGTAATCGAGGCCAACTACCAGATCATCTGCAACTGTAAGGTTTGTCTGTGTCATTGATCGGCCTTATAGCCTGCGCACGTCTACAGCGGCCGGTCCTTTTCGACCTGCTTCGACTCTAAATTCGACCCGCTCGCCTTCTCTCAGGGTACGGAACCCTTGCCCGGTGATGGCAGAGTAGTGCACAAACACATCTCCACCTGAATCACGGGCAACGAAGCCATAGCCCTTTTGATCGTTAAACCATTTGACCGTTCCAGTTTCGCGTTCATCCATTTTAGGAACCTCCTTTTAATTGTGCCTAGTGAACGCTCCCTCGCGACGCATGCTTTGTCTCCGACACATAGAAAACCGCCCAGACTACGGTAAGTCTGGGCAGTGAACTTATGGCGTTCGAACAGAGCTTACTGCGTCTTACGCAGACAAGTATACCTCGAACCCCCCATCGTGTCAAGACGGAATTTTTGTCTTGGGTTTTGTAGCAGATCTGACCGCCGCCGCTTCTTCCAAGATTTCCTGCGCGCTGCGTCGGGTCCCTTCGCTGGGGGCGCCGAGCATCAAGGCCAATTCTTCCACGCGGCTATCCCCGTCAAGAGTAAGTACACAGGTAGTGGTGCGCTGCTCGCTGACTCCCTTTTCCACGCGAAAGTGGGTATCAGCATAGCCGGCGATTTGGGGCAGATGAGTGACACACAGGACCTGGTGCTGCAAGCCATCCGCCTGGGTAAGCCCCCATAGCTTGCGTCCGACGATGCCTCCCACTCGTCCGCCGATGCCCTGGTCAATCTCGTCGAAGATCAGGGTAGAGGTCTCATCGGCTGCCGAGAGGACAGTTTTGAGAGCCAACATCAAGCGGCTGGTCTCTCCACCCGAAGCCACTTTTACCAATGGTTTGAGGCCCTCACCCACATTGGGGGCGATGATGAACTCTATGCGGTCAATCCCGCGTTCGTCGCAGGCCAGCGTCTGCTTGCCAACGTACACGCCGTTTGGATCATCGGTCCAGGACAGGTCAACGGCAAAGCGGGCGCCCTCCATGCTGAGGTCCGCCAGTTGCGCTTCGACCTCGGCAGCCAGGCGCTCACCGGCCGCTCTCCGCGCCTGAGAGAGCTCGGCGGCCATGCGCCCAATGGTATGCCGCAATTGCTCTTCTTCCTCACGCAGAACTTCGAGGCGTTCTTCGCTGTGGGTGATGCTTTCCAGTTCGGCCCGCGCCCGTTCGCCGAAGGCCAGGATTTCCTCAATCGAACTGCCGTATTTCCGTTTGAGGCTGTAAATCAGGCCCAGTCGTTCCTCCACTCGGACCAGCCGTGCCGGGCTGAATTCGATGCTCTCCTGGTAATCGCGCAGGGTACGGGCCAGTTCATCCACCTGGATGGCTAGCGACTCGACCAATTGCTCCTGTTCTCCCAGGCTGGCGTCAATCTTGCGCAGTTGGGCCAGGTCACGCGTGACCTGGCCTAGCAGATCAGCCGCCGACAGTTGCTCCTCGCCCGCTTCGTAAAGGGCAGCATAGGCCTCACCGACCAGTTGACTGAGCTGTTCGGCGTTGGCCAGGCGGGTGCGTTCAATGGTGAGCTCTTCCTCTTCGCCCGGCTGCAACCGGGCGGCGTCAATTTCTTCCACCTGATAGGTAAGCTGGTCTACCCGGCGTGCCAGTTCTTGCTCGTCACGCAGCAGGCTGGCCAGCTCTTTGCGTGTCGCCTGGAGTTTTCTTACTTCCTGCGCCAGAGTCTCCCGCTGCTCGTCCAATTCAGCGAACTGATCCAGAAAACGTTGGTGTGCGCGCACCCGCAGCAGGCTCAGGTGCTCGCTTTGTCCATGGATGTCTACCAGGGGTTGGCTGATCTCCTCTAGCAGCGATAGGTTGACGGTGCGCCCGTTGACCCGGCAGTAGTTGCGACCGGTAGCGCGGATCTCGCGCCCCAGGATGAGGGTATCGGGCAGGTCGCCTTCCAGGCCCTCGCGTTCCAGGATAGGATTGATTTGGGCCTGCGGCCGCTCGTCCAGGCGAAAGATACCCTCCACCTGGGCCACATCGGCGCCGGTGCGCACCAAGGTGGTGTCAGCGCGTCCTCCCAGCAGCAGACTCACAGCATCAATGATGATGGATTTGCCGGCGCCTGTCTCACCGGTCAGCACGTTGAAGCCGGGGGTGAAGCGCAGGTGCAATTCGTCAATGATGGCAAAGTTAGTGATCGTCAACTCTCTCAACATCGTCTGTGTCCATCAACATGCAAAAATGCTCTCACACGAAGAAGAATTGACCTTTGGTGACGGCTTGACCGACCCATCGGCATGGGTTCATCAAGTGAGGGAGCCAGGTCAAGGCGTATCATAGCATAGTAGAACGTATGTGTCAATGACTCAGCGCAGCCGGGCGATGATGGTGCCTACGCCGAGGAAGAGGAGGATGCCGGGCACGATGAGGCCGAACAAATTCCCGCCGAGCAGCATCAACAGGAGGAAAGGGGCCACACCCAGCACCAGGCAGGCGGCTACGACGGTGCTCAGGTGGCGCGAGCGGCGGCGGCCCACGGCGCGCCGCACCGCTTCGGCGATGATGCCCCCGGTAGCCGGGGCGGCAAAGAAGCTGATAATCCAGGAGAAGATGCCGATACGGGCGATGATGAAGGTGAAAATGGCAGCCGCGATGAGGGAGAGAGGCAGGGCGACGATGACGCCAATGATGTAGTCCAGGCCACCCCCGGTATAGAATTTGTTCTGCTGTTCGCGAACACAATCGGGGCAGCGGAAGCCGACCGGGGTGCGCACGGCGCATTTGGTGCAGATAGGCTTGCCGCAGCGACTGCAACGCAGTCTGGTCTCGACGTCGGGGTGGCGATAGCAATAGGTAATGGCTTCACTTTCCTCAAGGGATGGTGTGGATGTCGTTTCGCTCATTTACGGATCCTCTGGCTCGGATGCGGGTGAACTCAGGCGTTGCATCAGTGTGCGGTAGAAGTAGGCTCGATCTTGCATACGGATGAAACGCGCAACGCGGGGGCTGGCGACGATTTCTACCCAATCTCCATCGGCCAATTCGACCTCGAACTGGCCATCCACGGTGAGAATGGCGGTGTGATCGGTGTGTACCTTGACGCGCACCATGCTTCCTTTTGACAGCACGATGGCTCGCTCTAAGCTTAAATGGGGAGCCAGGGGGACGAGAAGCATGTTTTTCAGTTCTGGGGGCACGATGGGACCGCCCGCAGCCAGCGCATAAGCGGTGGACCCGGTGGCAGTCGACACAATCAGCCCGTCGGCGATATAAGTGGTGAGATAGCCGCCATCAATGTAGGTGGGCAGGCGCACGAGGCGGGCCAGCGAACCGCGGCTGACCACCACGTCGTTAAGGGCTTCATAGCTGCCCAGCGACTCTTGGTCGCGCCAGCATTTGGCGTGGAGCATCATGCGCTCTTCTATCCAGTAGTCGCCGGCGAGCACCCGTTGCAGACGTTCGGCCCACTGCGTGGGTTTGACCTCCGCCAAAAAGCCCAGCCGGCCCATGTTGATGCCCAGAATTGGGGTGGCGTGCCGCGACGCCATGCGGGCGGCGCGGAGCATGCTGCCGTCCCCACCCAGGGTGATCAGCATGTCGAGGTGGGCAGCCTGCTCGGCAACGGCTGTCTCGTCCCAGCCCGACCCAATCCAGGCTCGCACGCTCTTCCCCTCCAGAAATTCCAGTATCTCGGCGGCCACGTCCCGCGACTTGGGGATCATCGGGTGATACAGCAAGCCGATGTATTTGAAAGAGCGTTCCTTCTCAGAGGATGGATAAGACTCTATTGAATTTAAAGATGGAGAGGTCACGATCATGGCTCGCTTATTGTCTGGCTTTCGGGGAAGAGTCTCTCTTGCAGCCAGCTTATTAACTGGCCAAGAGGAACTTCAATTTGTTGGCCTCGGCTCATTTCGCGGACGGCGGCCTTGCCGGCCTCCAACTCCTCTTCCCCCAGGATAATGGTGTACGGCACTTCGGCTTTGTCGGCACTCTTGATCTGTGACTTGAGGCTGCGGTCGCCAAAGGCCAGCAGGGCGCTGATCCCAGCGTCGCGCAGTTCCTCCACCAGCCTGATGGCTGCCAGCTTGGTCGGTTCGCCAAGGTAGGCAATCATCACCTCTGGCCTGGCGTCTTCTGGTACGTCCAGGCCAATCTGCTGCATAGCCAGGACGATGCGTTCGATGCCGCAGCCAAAGCCTGTGCCGGGTGTGGGGCGTCCACCCAATTCCTCGATGAGCCCATCGTAGCGACCGCCACCGACGATGGTGTCCTGGGCGCCCAGGCCGTCGGCTTTGATCTCGAACACAGTCTTGGTGTAATAGTCGAGCCCACGTACGATGCGATAGTCCACCTGGTAGGGGCGGTCTAACTCATCCAGGTAGGCACACAAACGGGCGAAGTGGTCGGCGCAGTCAGCGCACAGGTGGTCTACGATGTGGGGCGCTGCCTCCAACAGGGGCTGGGTGGCCTCTTCTTTGCTGTCCAGGATGCGCAGCGGATTCTTGCGCAGGCGCATCTGGTCCACTTCGGGCAGTTCCCCGGCCAGGGGGGTGAAATAGTCCACCAACTGTTGCACGTAGCTCGGCTTGCACACCGGGCAACCGGTCGAGTTGACGTAGAGCCGCAATCCACTGAAGCCCAAATCTCGGAAGAGGTGCCAGGCTACGTTGATGATCTCTACGTCTACGGCCGGGTCTTGCTCGCCGATGACCTCGATGTCGAATTGAGAGTGTTGCCGGTAGCGCCCCGCTTGCGGCTTCTCGTGGCGGAAGATAGGGCCGGTCGTCCATACCTTGAGCGGGGAGGGGAGGACATGTAAGCCGTTTTCAATATAAGCCCGCATAATGCCCGCTGTGAACTCCGGGCGCAGGCTGATGTGAGTGCCGTCCCGGTCCTCAAAGGAGTACATCTCCTTTTCTACAATGTCGGTTCCCTCGCCGACGCCGCGCACAAAGAGCGGTGTGACCTCCAGGATGGGCACATCCATGCGGTGATAGCCGTACAGGTCGGTCGTGTATTGAATGCGGTCGAGGATATGCCGCCAGTAGCGTTGCTCCTCAAACAGCACATCATTCATACCGGTGATACGGGAATAGCGGGCCATACTTGTGAGTCCCTTTAGGATGTCTATATGAAGCGGTGTTTCTCTAACTATACTACAACAATTCCTTGAATACCCGGCGCAGACTGCGTGGATCCAGCGGCGTGCCTACCGTCGACGGGAATATCAAATTATACCTCTGCCATCGCTCAGCGGCAAAAAGCCGCTCTTGTTGCTGGCGCTCCTGGTGCGCACTCAGGTTGTCCAACGCAATCGGACCAGCGTGATCCCAATAGCTCACCTTTCAAGTTTTACATTATGCCATCGGTTGGTCATCCAGGGGCGATTTTTGTGAGGCGTTTGGGTGCATAGGTCGCACCGCCGTAGAACAGGCGGTGCTGGGTAGATTTCCTCAGAGAAACCGGCATGGCACCGGAGCCTGACCGGCAACGGCATGTGCATCTTCTACTACCCTGGCCACATTACGGTCCAAATCGGCATTAACTACAGTTTCCGCTGGAAACGCCGCGTGCGAACGATCAAAGCCCGCTTCAAGGGGATCACATACAGATCGTGAACTTCAAAATCCGCCACAAGAACCCCCGCATCCTGAACGCCCTGCGCAACATCCAGAACGATACAGTCCCAGGCTCAGGCGATCAGCGCCGTCTTCAAGCGCGTCGAGTTCGTCTGGCAGACGTGTGAGGAGTCAGTGGAAGTGTTGGGGCATTAGAAAGTCAGGGCGGGGTCACGCTGCCCCGCCCTGTTGAGGCACTGAGGTTGACTCTACTTACTTCTTTTTCGTGTGGACGACGATCGAACCACCGCCGATGGGCTGGTGGGAGCCATTGTCATAGATCACGGTCTCGCTACCGTCCTCCTCCTCCCAGATCTTGATGCGGAAGGTGTCGGGCTCGCCGTCCCCGGCCCAGAGCTGAAACTTGTAGTCGCCGGCACCGTTGATGGTGCCTGATCCCTTGAACTTGGCATAGTCGCTTCCAGTGACAACCAGCCAGTCATAGCTAGTGCTGTGGAAGTTTAGGTCGGCGGCGTGGAAGACGAACTCGGTGTTGCCCTCCGGGGTTTCGGCGCCCTTCTTGTACTTGGAGACGAAGCCGAAGGTTGCTTTGCCCACAGGCACGAAAGGTGCAACCGGCTCGAAGTCGTAGGTGACTGTATCACCGGAAACACTGAGAGTCAGGGCATCAACATCGCCAGTAAATACACCGATCCAACCCGATCCCACGTTCACACCAAAGCCGCCTACGATTTTCGCATTGGGGTTGTTCTGAACAATGGTGTCCCAGTCGACGAAACAATTGAAGGCGCATATGCCGGGGATATCCTTTGTTGACCACCAACCGCCTCCAAAGCCCGTCTGAGAGGATGCCATAGTGTCCCAGGTCTGCCACGTGTCGACGGCCAAGTTGGCTTGCCCATAGGCATAGATTGGCTCCCAAACAAGCGTTGTGTAGCTAGAACCATCGCCGACAAAGTCGACCCCCATGTTGATCGCCGGATATTGAGCTGGCGAGTTGGTTGAGCTGCTGTGTCGGTAGGTCGCGTAGCTGAGAGCATCGATGTCGACCAGGAGCACGCCTATGTGGTCGTAATTAAACAACTGGGCCTTGTCACTACTCGAGCTGGTTCCCATTTCCAGACTGCCAACACCAAGGGGTGGAGTTATTGGGCCTTCCACAAAAGCGACATAGCCATCCCCGCACACATCCGGGCTGAACCAGTCGACGCCGACATTAGCCGGGCTGACGACGACCGGGGCGTCCGGATCAGGCATGTAAGCACCCGCCGGCGAGTCAATCCAGCCACCACCTGTGACGAAGCCGCCTTCAGGGTCATAGACCACGAAAAGGACACACTCTTGAGAACCGGTGTTCTGATAGACATCTGTACCTCGGATGCATAGGTCGTAAATACCGGCAGTGGCTGGCGCGTTGAAGGTTCCCGTGACATCCTCAGTGACTTCGTCAAAGATCCCGTCTTGGGCAGCCATCGGTAACCAGGGACTGCCATCCAGACTATACTCGGCAGAGGCAATGCTCGAGCCACCCGTGGTTGAGTCATCGACATTCGCGGTCAGAAGGATGATAGTGTCCACGGATGCCGGGTTGGGGTCAGCCACGACATTCGAGGTGATGGGACCCTCATCGTCAGATGGCGGAGGGCAAACGTCGCCAATCTCTACCGTTAGCCATGGATCGAAATCGACATTGTTCAGCAAGACTGAATCGCCGGTGCCAGGACCGTTTCCACCAGGCCCGCTGGCGTCACCCCACCAGTTGTTGGTGGCATCTACTGTGAGAACCGGGGTTGCTCCGGGATCAGAGTAGCCCCGCATCCCAGATGTGTTGCCCGCAATGTTGTTGTAGTTGAAAAGAACATTGGACCAGTTCTCCGGCCCATACTCCCAAAAAAGGATACCGGCAAAGGAGTTGTTGGTGATCGCATTGCAGGAGAACGAAATGTCGTAGATGTTTCGAGCGAGTATCAGGCCATACTTGCCGCTATCCATAGTGTTGCCAGTGACGGTCAGGTTGTGCGGAGCCAGCGCACCTGCACCGCTACCGCCCATGCCGATGGCGCCGGAGGCAGACTCGCTGAAAATGTTGTTGCTGATCGCACCGTTCTGCCCGCCATTCAGCCAGATGCCGTACCGGCAATTAGTGAAGTTATTGTCGGTGATGACGAAATTGCTGGCTTGATAGGCCTCTTCGATGGCCTTGGCTGGGCCAGGATCGCTGGGGATTGATCCGTCACCGTCACAGTCGAAGACGTTGTTGCGAATGGTAATCTGCCCGCCGACACCTCTGGCCCTGAACTTTAGCAGGTCATTGTCCCCGAACAAGCCGCCCCCGTTGAAAAAAGTGAAGTTTTCGATGACCACTGGGCCGTCTAGATCAAGGCCAGTATTGGTACCGAGGAACACGAGCTGTTCGACGGGAGATCCGGTGTAAGTAATGATCGTATTCAGTTTGTCGGCTCCACTTAGCGTGATGGGTTTGGTAATCGTAAGGGCTCCGTCATAGGTGCCGGGATTAACGTTGATGACGTCGCCTGGACTGGCGGCATTGATCGCATCCTGTATCTTGCAGTACGGATCGGCCAGCGTGCCCGCACCAGGCCCAGGACAGTTGTCATCATCTACGTAGATTGTGGTTTGTGCCAACGCTGGAATCGAGCCGAAAAGCAGGGCTGCCAACAGTACGAAAGCAGCCAACCAAGCACATTTTTTCATCTTGTCATTCTCCTTAGAGGCACAATATTCGCCCGCCAGAGCTGAGGCGAGCAACGAATCACACGGGCATTTCAGGTCTATGGGCATCACAACTTTGTGCCACTCACCAGACAGATTCGTAGCTCTGTCGTTACCGACAGGAGGCGCTAGGACGTAGAGCCACGTCATGACCTGGCCTAGACCGAACTCCACAAAAACCGATACGCTCGATAGGCATCACCTCCTTGTGCGGCCTGCCAATGTGGCAGCCCCTGAAAGACAGGGCCGACGTACTCGTAGGGCTGTTATCCAGCTTCCCTATGTTCGGCTCTGACTCGATGGCCTCATGTTCTTCGTCCGTCTCATTGCAGATCGCTCAGGATTGGCGCTCGTTTAAAAACTGGGGGTGGAAGTTGGGCAGAAAACTGGTAGAGGAAAGGGAAGGAAAATGCGCAGTGTAGGCAGCCGTGAGTGAGATTATCGCAATGCAGACAAGCCCTCCTTGTTCTTGCTGCGTGGCACGCACTGTGCCAGAACTGAGACTTATACTTACATTCTACCACAAACTAATGGCAGAAAATCATAGAATTTCATTAGAAAATAGTTAGAGCGTCATTGTTCGGCCATCTTGCTGGCCCTAGTTGACCGCTCCCTGATCGGCAACCTGTACCAGTTCATGGCCGACTTTGAGGGGGAGTTGGATGAGATCGCGACGGACATAGTGATTGAGGGTCGGGATGTGGTCTGGCCTTGGGAAGAACACCGGGTGGCCAATCAGTGGGCTGCTCATTTCGAGAATGAGCTCGAAGCGCACCGGACCAAGCAGGCGAAAGCTCGCAGGCCGGTTCTCGATGAGAACTTCTCCCGGTGGACTTACGTGGGCCGGCCAAATGCTCGTTGCGATCTGGAAGTCTCCCCACTGGCCAATCTCTTCGCCATTACCCGCTATCAGGATCGCGAGAAGGACATTGAGATCAAGTGCCTTCAGGTCCCGTCGGGAACTTAGCGATGAAGCGGAGTATATGGCCCTGATTGCGGCTCTGGAGGACTTGATTGGCTGTCGTGAGGGGCCAACCGCCCTGTGGGTCAGTACATCCTGGAGATTCGGAGGGACGGTGCCATGGTGATCAATCAAGTGCAGGGGATGTGGAAGGCCAAGCAAGACCATCTACGTCCGTTGCGTAACCGAGCCCAGCAGATTATCGTGCTCTTCAAGCAGGTCGAGTTTGTGCGGCAACCCCGTGAGAAGTCGGTGGAAGTGTTGGGACCTTGATCACAAAACAGAGGACGGGGCTTGTTCGGCCCCGTCCTGCTGCAATACGCATAACGCTGGCTACTTCTTGGCAGTGTGGACGACTATATTGCCCCCAGCGATGGGTTGGTCCATGCCATTATCATAAACGACGTTTTCGATATCATTCTCCTCCCACCAGATCTTGATGCGGAAGGTGTCTGGCTCCCCGTCCCCGGCCCAGAGCATGAACTTGTAGCTGCCTTCGCCATTGATGGTACCTGAACCCTTAAACTGGGCGTTGGTGCCACCCTGGTTCACGACTAACCAATCGTAGCTGCTGCTGTGGAAGTTCAGGTCGGCGGCCCTGAAGACGAACTCTGTGTTACCGGTCGGTTCAGTTTTGCCTTTGACATACTTGGAGACAAAGCCAAAGGTTGCCTTGCCGATGAGTGACGAATCGGCTGTGTAGGCCCCTTCGGGTGAATCAATCCAGCCGCCACCGGTCACGAAACCGCCCTCCGGATTGTAGACGACCAGGATGTCAGAAGCAGTGAACTCGCATGACTCGCACAGGCTGACTTTCGCCTGGACGGTATAGACACCTGGCGGCAAAGACATTGTGGTGCTTGCCGAGCCCCCAACGGTCGTGGTGACATTGGTCGTGTCGCCATCTAACGTAAAGGTCACGTTAATCCCACTGCCGTCAGTGCTCCCTTCGTAGTTTACAGAGGCGCTGAGAGTGACCACTGCCTGTTGTGTGTTCGGATCAACTGACACGGGGCCAGAGGTGCCATTGTAGGTGATGCCAATGACATGCAGCACATTGTCAGTGTTAGTCTGCCA
>JAHELX010000030.1 GCA_024643945.1 Anaerolineales bacterium | reverse complement strand
CCTGCTGCGCCAGGCTCACACCGATGTCCGGCTGATCGGGCGGCGGGTCCACTGTCCAGCCCATCTCAGTAATCCACACCGGCTTATCGCCATCGCCCTGTTCGAGCATAATGGTCCGCAGATCTTCCAGGCGAGCAAAAACCAGCCCGTCGTTGACACTTTCTGGTGCGTCGGGAGGCAGTCCGAAGCCATACGGGTGTGCGCCCAGCACGTCGAAGTAAGGAGCAGCGCCCGCCTGATACATACCTCGCAAAAAGGTGCGTTCGTCCATGGCACGCTCGCCATCACCGTTGGTTGGGGCCAGGCCAGCCGCAATCACCAGCGCATCAGGATCACCCGCCTTCACCGCCTGGTAGCCAGCGCGTAACAGCCGAGCATAGTCAGCCGGGTCAGGCGCATGGCCGCCCCACTCCAAGGCCAGATTGGGCTCATTCCAGATGATGTAGGCCCGGATGCGGCCCCGGTAGCGCCAGGCGACTCGCTCCACGAAGTGCTGATAATCCCCCAGCGCCTCAGGCGGTGCGTTGAGCGGTGGTTGCACATCGCTGACCCAGGCCGGGTGTTGGTCGAGGCGCACCACCAAGTCCAGACCATGATATTCGGCGCCGGCGACCACTTGATCAGTCACTTCCCAGTGAAACTGGCCCCGGGTGGGCTCGATCTCGCGCCAGGCGAAGACTTGCACCACGGTGTCAAAGCCGGCGGCCTCCGCCAGGGCCAGCGAACGGTCGTCGGCCCGCAAAGTGTGGGCAGCCAGTCGCACCTCCTGCCCCCCCAGCTCACGTGGCGGCTTGTTCGCCAGGTCAGGTGAGACGCCGGTACACCCGGCTCCGCTCAGCAGCCAGATAATGGCCAACAGAACAAGGGAGCTGATAGCGCGGACCAAACGCCGCATCAGAATCTCCTTACACCACAGGGCATGCAAAGTACTGCGTATTGCGTAATGGATATCGCCTCCGGGATGTTGAGTGCACACAACAGGCAGGTTCCAAGATTCACGGAAATACCAACTTGCCTGGATTCATCACGCCTTCGGGGTCGAAGGTTCGGCACAAGCTGCGCAGGGCTGCCATACCCACTTTCCCTTTTTCGGCAGGCAGGTAGGAGGCGTGGTCCACGCCCACGCCGTGCTGGTGGCTGATGGTACCGCCTGCCGCGACGATGACATCGCTGGCGGCGGCCTTGAGAAGGCGCCAGCGCCGCAGGGTCTCGTCGGGGTCTATGCCGGGCTGGCCGGAGTCAGCCGGGGGCAGTCGGAAGAGGTAGGTGACGTAGATACTGGCCCCGTCGGCGTAAATGTGGGACAGGTGGGAGAAGACGTGGACGCGCTCGCCCACCTCTTTTAGCCCATCCCGCAGGGCACGCCGAATGGCATCGGCGGTGGAGGCGACGTCCGACCAACGGATGGCAGTTTCCAACGTATCCACGGCGTAGCCCCGCTCCCATAGCGTGTTGCGCAGGTAGGGAGTGCGAAAGCGGCTCTTGCGCCACTCCTCCCCCATCTTACGCCCCACATGCACACCGCCATAAGCGCGGGCAAGTTCCATCGTCCGTTTGCGCGTCGCCTTCACCGCCTCGTCGCGCCCGGTGATACCCACCAGAAGCATGCACTTGTCCGGTCCCAATCCGCGCAGGCGCAGCAACTGCTCCAACAAGTTCACCAGCCGTTCGCGGCCAGCCAGGGCCAGGGTGGTAGTCGTCTCGACAGCGTCACTCAGACGCAACATTGAAAGAGGCAGCCGGGCCTGGGCCATCTCGCGGACGGCAGCCACGCCCTGCGCCCAGTCCGGGAAGAAGATGGCGTGGAAGTCCTCTCGTTCGGGCAGAGGGCTGACTCGCAGGGTGGCCTGGGTGACCATCCCCAGCCGCCCCTCGGAGCCAAGCACAAACTGCCGCAGGTCAGGGCCCGCGGCGCTGGCAGGGAAGGGAGGCAGGTCCAACCGGCCTGCGGGCGCGACCAGCCGCCCGCCTGCGAACAACTCTTCGATGCGCCCATAATACAAGGACTGCTGTCCACTGGAGCGAGTGGCGATCCAGCCACCTAGCGTAGAGAACTCAAAGGACTGGGGAAAGTGCCCCAGGGTATAGCCCCGCGCTCGCAGACTTGACTCCAGGCGCGGACCGTCTAGCCCGGCACCGAAAGTCGCCAGCCGGCTCATCTCGTCGAGAATGAGCAGGCGATTGATGCGGCTCATATCCAGGGTGAGGACCGGGGCATCATCCAGAGACGGATTTACGTGACCCACGACGCTCGTCCCACCACCGTAGGGAATGAGGTGGGCACCAACCCTGGCTGCGAATGTGATAAGTTGCGCTACCTCCTCCTCGGATGAGGGGAAGGCAACGCCATCCGGGAAGGCCGGAATATGCCCACTCCGAATAGCAACCCAATCAGGTAGGCTCTGGCCGCAGGCGTGGCGCAGGCGAACCTCGACGTCAGGGGTCACCAGCGGATGGACGGGTAGGCGACTGCGGGGAACGGCGCGAAGCACATCGGCCAACGTGGCGTCTTGCGGCGGCGTCCCTGGGCCGAGAGCCTCCTCCAGAAAGCAAAGTGCCGAGGGAGGAAGGGGATAGGTGAGGGCCTGGTCACCCCATCCATTCCAACATCGCATCAATGCCTCCGTTTTTTCTTGACCGAATTATCCCAAAACGATTTGGGATAATGTTGGATAAGTTATGGAGATATTGTAAGAATCGGCGACCAACTTGGCATAAATTTGGGATAAACTTGGGATAAATTTGGGATAACTTTGGGAATCTCAAGAGTGATTGGCTTATTTCAGTATGTAATATGTGCCCCTTTTGTCGCCCACTTTGAGCAGCAAGCCCTTGTCCACCAGGTCGGCCAAGTCGAGGCGCAAAGTCTCGGGGGAGACGTTGGGGCAGATGGTGCGGTAGTCGCGGTTGGTGATGCGACCGAACTCGCGCACATGGGCCAGGGCCCGCATCTGGCGCTCGTTCATATTCTGCTCCCAGGCTGGGGACGGGCGTCGTTCGCGTACATTGCGCAGGGTAACACTGAAGGAGTAAGGCGTAGCTTTGAAATCGGGCGGCGGGTGGCCACGCTGCAACATCTCTTCGATCATGCGATCGATGCCCAACCCCAACTCCTCAATGTAGCCCCACTGAAAGAGGCCAGCCACGATGCGGGGATTGCGCGAAAAGTGCTCTTCGACAATGTTATCTACCGTGATATAGCCGGGTAGGCCGCCGGGGCTGATCACTTCCAGCCGATCTTCGAACATGCGGATCTCCACGCGCCGGCCGGAGAGGCGGTAATCCCGATGGGCGATGGCGTTTACCAGCGCTTCGCGTACGGCGAAGCTGGGATATTCTGGTTGCTCTTCCCGCTGGAGACCAACCACCACCGCCCCCACGCGCATCTCTTCCCAAACGATGTTCCAGGCTGATTCGAGCAAGCGGGCCAACGGCCCTTCCAATTCGGCGCGCCGGCCATATCCGGCCAACCCATCCTTGCCCCGCGGCTCGCTGCCCACAAAGCGCACAAAGACAATGCCGCTCTGGGATATGTACTCTTGAGGACGCTTGCCAAAGAGGAGCAAACCCGAAACGGTGGGCGTGCCATCCGGGGTCAGGGCGCCGATCCCGACCAGGTGCTCGTCCACGCTCCCACTGACGGGGCGCCGGCCCCGCTCGGCCCGTTTCTCCAGATACTCCTCGATGATGGCATCATCCAGGTCGGCGCGGCCTGCGCCACCGACCGGCTCTGCTTCGAAGTCGCCGCTGGACTTGGTGGCAGCGAGCTGACGGATGGCATCGCCACCCAGCGGCCGGTTTTCGGGACCGTGGCGGATAAGCACCCGGCCGTCGGCCAGGCTATGCAATTCAGGGCTGCGAGCCACGCCGATGTGCACTACAGTACCTTGAGGCAATTCGGCCTGCCCCCATTCGGTAGCGACGGCAGGGCGACACAGACCCAGTGCCTGACGCAGAAGCGCCTCCACATCCTCGTCCAGCACGTCACCGGTCACCCCCCCCTCCGGCGTGATGCCAACCAGAATCGTACCACCATCGGCGTTGGCAAAAGCGACCAGCGTCTCGGCCAGCTCTTCCACGTCGGGGTCTGCCAAAAAGGCGGTGGTTTGATTCGGCCCGCGGGCCAACAAATTGGAAAGGTGAGTTCGCATCCTATCTCACTGCACCTAGACTCTAATCAACTTCTCTAACCATTCTACTTCATCACATCTTCTTTTCCAAAATAAGCACTTGTTCATTAATCATAACTTCGCACTCTGTAACAGAAATCAAGCGTAAAACCGCCACAATAATACCAAGTTGTTTTTGAACAAGGTCCAAGTCTTCCCAAACATGGCTCACTCGTCGCGATCATGTTGTCTGCGCACCGCCTCACGCAGTTCATCAATAACCCGGCGCTGGCCAGTGTGAGAATCGTCGTAATACCAGTGTTCCCAGCCATTGCACGGCGCGCTCTTGATGCGCGACGCAACCTGGTGAATGGAACCGACGAAACCATCCGACTTCAGAGAACCATCGGCCAGGATTTTAGCCCGGGCTTCTCCTTTTCGGCCGAAATAGAGGCTCTGGCCCGGCTGAAGTAGCCCTTGCTCCAGTAGCGTCCCAAAGGGCACCCGGGGGCGATTCCGCTTGTTTTGGAAGAGAAAGACCTCCTCCTCGAATGGAGGAGGTTGCACAGCGGCGATCCGCTCGGCGGCGAGGCGGATATAGGTTTCATCGCGCTCGATGCCGATCCAGTGCCGATGCAGCATCTTGGCGACGGCGCCCGTGGTACCGGTGCCGAAAAAGGGGTCGAGCACCACATCACCCGGGTTAGAGCTGGCCAGGATCACTCGATAGAGTAACGCCTCGGGCTTTTGGGTGGCATGAGCTTTTTGCCCATTTATCTTCAGCCGCTCGTCCCCGCTGCAGATGGGAAGCTGCCAATCACTGCGCATCTGCTTCCCGTCGTTCAGGCGCTTCATGGCCTGATAGTTAAAGGTGTAGCGGGCGCCACGCTCCTTCTGCGCCCAGATAAGCGTTTCGTGGGCATTGGTAAAACGCACCCCTCTGAAATTGGGCATGGGGTTGGTTTTGACCCAGGCGACGTCGTTGAGAATCCAGAAGCCGATGTCCTGCATCAGCTTGCCCACGCGGAAAATGTTGTGATAGGTGCCGATGACCCAAATGGTGCCGGTCTCCTTGAGCACGCGGCGGCAGGCACGCAGCCATGCGTCGGTAAAGGTATCGTAGGCGGCGAAGTCGGCGAATTGGTCCCAGTCGTCGTCCACCGCGTCCACCCGCGTCATATTGGGGCGCCAGAGTTCTCTCTGCAGTTGCAGGTTGTAGGGCGGGTCGGCGAAGATGAGGTCAATGCTGTTCTCGGGCAGACGGTTGAGCTCTTCTATACAGTCGCCCTGGATAATGTCGTCCAATGGCAAACTCGGTTCGACCATAAGGCTTTACTCCAGCCCTTGTTCTACAATCTACCCCTCTCACTAAGCTAAACCTGATCCCAAAAACTAAGTTGGTGCGGGGGGCGATGACCGTCGAGCAATATAAAGGGAGCAGAGCGACTGGCGACGGCGCCCAATGCACGCAAGTCGGACAGGTCACGCAGGTGACCCTGGCGGCGGGCACGCAAGATGGCGTCAGCGCTGCGCGGGCCGATGCCCGGCACGCGCAACAATTCCCTGCGGCTGGCCCGGTTCACTTCCAGCGGTCGCTGCGCCAGGTGCTGGCGCGCCCAGGCCAGCTTGGGGTCCACGTCAGCCGGCAGTTGGCCCTGCTGATCGAAGGGGAGCTCCTCCAGGGCAAAGCCGTAGAAGCGCAAGAGCCAATCAGCCTGGTAAAGGTGATGTTCGCGGATAGCCGGCGTGGGAGCGGCATCGGCCAGGGGCGTGTCGGGCACAGGGTTGAAGCCAGAGTAGTAAGCACGGGCCAGCTCCACCTGGCGATAGAGTTGGTCGGCAACCGTCAACAGCTCCCGGTCGCTCTCGCCCGCCGGGCCGACGACAAATTGCGTTGTCAGGCTAGGCATTTTCGCCAGCCGCCCATGCACCTGAGAAATCTCGTGAGCCCAGCGCATCGCCTGCAGTAACTCCCCGGCAAAGTCCTTTTGTGGGGCCAGGGAGGCCAATCGTACCGCGTTCGCGCCTTCCAGGTTAATAGATACCCGGTCGGCCAGTCGAAGCGCATGTTCTACCTGCGCCCGTTCGGCTCCCGGCATGATTTTCAAATGGACATAGCCACGATAGGCATACTTGCGCCGGATCAACTCGACGCTGGCCAGCATCGGATCCATGGCTTTGGTCCCACCACCCACGACCCCGCTGCTGAGGAATAGCCCTTTAACTATGCCTGCGCATTGCATGCGGTCGAATTCGCGAGCCAATTCGTCGGGGCTGAAGCTGACGCGGACGGTACTGTTGCGCCCTGACCGGAAGGGACAGTAGTGGCAATTTCGCTCGCAGGCGCTGGTTTGCATGGTGCGTAGCACGGTCATCGGACCGTCTGCTCGCTGGACCTGATAGAGAGACCTGTCCAGGAAATCACGCTTGGCTTGCTGGCGAGGCGCCAACATCGGTTCGCCATCACACTCAAGCGCGGCCATATGGGCCAGCAGTTGCAGCTTCTGTTGAGCATCAGGTGTGATAAGCGTGTGCATACTCCTATTATACGAACGTTTGTTCGGCGCGTCAAGAAGAGATCTCGCGGGCCAGGCTCACCCATTCATCCAGGCTCAGCGTCTGGGCACGGCGCTGGGGATCTACCCCAGCCCGAGTCAGAGCGCCAACCACTTCGGCGGAGGGCAGGCCCAGCCCAGCAGCCAGGGCATTTTTGAGTTGCTTGCGCTTCTGTCCGAAGCCGGCTCTGGCGACGCGGAAGAAAGTCTCTGCGCCGGGCAACTGGACCGGCGTCGAGGCATAGGTGTCAATGCGGACCACAGCCGAGTCGACCTTGGGAGGTGGGATGAAGGCTCCGGCAGGGATTTTGGCGACGATCCGTGGCCGGCCGTAGAACTGTACGCTCACTGCCAGCATGCTCATGTCACCCGGTCTGGCGACCATCCGCTCGGCAACCTCGCGCTGCACCGTCAGCACCAGCCGCTGGGGGGGCGGGTCCGCCTCCAGCAGGTGGCGGATGGCGGCCGAAGTGATGTAATAGGGCAAATTAGCGACGACGATATAGGTAGGACGAGATTGGAGATTGGGAGATTCGAGACTAAGGGGCTTGAGGCCACGGATCAGGGCCGCCGGGTCAAGCTGCAAGATGTCCCCCTGTACCAGCTCCAGATTGGGCAGGTACCCCAATTCCTCCCGCAGCAGGCCGATCATCGCCTGGTCCAGTTCGACGGCGACGACGCGTCCGGCAGCCTGTGCCAACAAGCGGGTAAGAGTCCCCAGGCCAGGCCCGATCTCCAGCACCGCCATCTCGGACGATAGCTCCGCTGCCTCGACGATCTTGCGTAGAATATTGGGGTCAGCCAGAAAGTGCTGCCCCAGCCCTTTACGCGGGCGCAGATTGTATTTGTCCAGGAGTTCCCGCACGCGCAGCGGGGCATCTGGCTGAGGAGTAAAACCCATGTCTCACCGCCGCGGCTCTTGCGGCCAGTTAGGAAGGACGTAGCGAATCTGATCGGCAGGAGGCATAGGAGTGAGGACGTAAACGTCCACCCAGCGATACCAGAGAGGCGGCTCATCCTCGTCGAATCCCAGGTCAATGTGCCGCCCCAAGATCGTGCCACCGGTATCACCTGCCAGCGCTTTGCCATAGCCGGGCACGTACACCTCGCTCCAAAGAGGAATGACCTTGGGATCGACAGCGATGATACCGTAGCCAGCTTTCAGCCCGGTACGGGTGATGCCGTAGCGTGGATGATCCTTGGACTTGCCCGAAGTGGCGGCCGAGTAGGAGGTAGCCAACACCCGGAAATGCCGCCAATACTCAAAGGCACCGTCGGAGGTTTCCAGTGTCTGCACCGTAATTTGGGTACCGTAGGCGATGATTTTATTGCTGGGCGCATGATCGACCCACTCATCCTCCATCACGTGGGTCACCTCCTGCCCATCTTCATAGGTCAGCCGATAGCGACGTTTGATCACCCCAGACTCGCCAGGCTGAACCACCTGTTGCGTGTCCAGCAGCATGTCGGGGTCGGAGACCCAGTTGGTCTCAAAGGGTATGGGCTCTTGCTCGATCTCCAGAGATTCGCGGATCCGCACCACCCGGATCGTCATATCCTCGACGATGGGTGTATTGGAAAGGGGCAGGCTGTAATCCTTGCCCATCAGAGCGATCCCCTCTTGCGCCAGCACGTCCCCCACGGTGTGACGTCGGGTGCGGGTGCGAAGGGTGCGCCCATCGGTGCTGATGGTAACGGGTGTTGAACGCTCAATGTAAATCCGCATGCTGGGCAAAACGCGGCTGCCCAGGCTGGGGGTCACCTGGTCGCCCAGGTAGAGGAGAATACCCTGCGACAGCAACGCCTCACCGACGGTGGCCTGAGTGGTATAAAGGGTCACCGGCACGCCATTGTCCGTGAGAATTATCGGCACCGCGCGGCGCAAGACGATACGCACCGGGGTAGCACGACTCAGGGCGCTGGCCAGCCCGGGCCCACGCCGCCCCCCTTCGTCGACTGAAGCCTGGGGGAGATCGGCATCCAGGTTCCAGGGTTGCCCATTCACCAGAACCTCATCGCGCGGCTTGACGCGGATCCCCACTTCGGCCAGGATGTCGGTCACACGCCGGTGCTGGGTACGAACCTCCACGCTGCGTCCATCAGCCTCGATGGTCACCGGGCGCGCCAACGAAACCTGAACGACACCATTCACAGCCAGGGGAGTATCCACCGGCGGGGCAATGAGGTCTTCCGGGTGCAGAAAGATGTCTGCTTCTCGTAACAAACCGGCAACAGTGGCCTGATGGGTGCGCAGTTGCTGCGGTCGCCCATCCACGATAAGGGTGACGGGCAGCCCGGTGACGTGATACCCGATCCCCAACGCCCCCCACGCCAGCAGGGCCAGCAAGGCGCTGAGCAACCGGCGCGATGGTCGCCAGCCAGCGATCAACCGCAACAACCTTGGGACAACAGACAACAGATGATGGGCGACAGTTGAAGCCAAGGACGAGGCAATCAAGGTTAGTCTCCAAATGAAACGGGACGAACCGCTATAGGTCGCCCCGTATCAACTCCATCAAATTGGTCGTGCACCCCCTGTCGAACCCAGCGTTCCATTTTACCGACACCAGCCAGCTCCAGCCAGGCGACCCTGCGGCACCCGAGAGAAATTGCTTATGGCTGCTTCCTTCCGGACCTGACCAGGTTCGCAGGCTCTCGCCGCGCAGGACCCAGCCTTCCACGCCGCACGATGCCGACAGTCACGGAAGACTTGAGCCCTCGAGGGGGAATTCGATCCCGCTATGGCGGATTGCGGGTACAGGGCACCGCCAGCTCCCCATCTAGCACGACCAGGCGGAGAGGGCGGGATTCGAACCCGCGAGGCTGTTACACCTACACGATTTCCAATCGTGCGCACTAGACCAAGCTATGCGACCTCTCCACTAGCTCTCCTCCCGGCGCGACAGAACTTCGCCCCAGGAGAGGCTCCCTCGACGGGAGGAATGCCCCCGCTTTAGAAACAGGCCTCCATTTCAGAGGCAGCTCCTATGTGAAGGCAGGGCCCCATTTGGGGGACCAGCCCCCATGTGGAGGCGGACGGGAAGGGTGGGATTCGAACCCACGGCGGAGCAAGCCCCGCAGCGGTTTTCGAGACCGCCCCAATCGTCCACTCTGGCACCTTCCCACTGGGCATTATAACATAGCCATTCTAGTTGAGCAAGTGAAATTCACCTCTACTCCCAAACTCAAATACCCCTCAATAAGTCAGATTGCAAAACAGGACACAGCGGAGTATAATCGGTATTGGTTCAGCGCCCATTTACAACGGAGTGAGAGGGAACGCTGGCGTTTTGTTTTATTGTGTCAAACTTAAGGAGGGACAGGTGAAACTGCACGAATATCAATCCAAGCGGATCTTTGCCAAGTATGGCGTACCTATCCCAGAAGGCGATATAGCCACAACCTCAACTGAGGCACGCCACATTGCACAAAGGTTGGGAGCCCCAGTGGTGATCAAATCCCAGGTGTTGGTCGGAGGACGCGGCAAAGCCGGCGGTATCAAAGTGGCCAAAGACGCAGATGAAGCTGAGGTATTGGCCGACCAGATTCTAGGAATGACCATCAAGGGCCTGACTGTAGATAAGGTACTAATTGACAAGGCTGCTGACGTCCGGGACGAGATTTACCTCGGGATTACCATTGACCGGGCACAGCGTAAGCCAGTGATGATGGCCTCATCTGAAGGAGGCGTCGAGATCGAGGAGGTAGCCAAATCCACGCCGGAGAGAATCTTCAAACTGTCCATCGACCCGGCGATGGGATTGATGGACTATCAGGCCCGCAATCTGGCCTTCGATCTAGGTATGCGGCGCACCTTCATCCGCCAATTCACGACGATTGCCCAAGGTCTTTACCAGGCCTTTGTGGAATCTGATGCCAGCCTGGCCGAGATCAACCCATTGGTAATCACCAGCAACGACAAGCTACTGGCGGTGGATGGCAAAATCGTCCTCGACGATAACGCCCTTTTTCGCCACAAAGACCTGGCCGAACTACGCGATACGCAGGAAGAACCGGAGGCCGAACGCCAGGCACGACAGGCTGGCCTGTCTTACGTGAAACTGGATGGCGAGATTGGCTGTATGGTCAATGGTGCTGGCCTGGCGATGGCCACAATGGACATCATCAAGCTTTTTGGCGCCGAACCGGCCAATTTCCTGGACATCGGCGGTGGAGCCAAGGCGGACAAAGTGGCGGCTGCGCTGCGCATCATCTTGTCTGACCCCAATGTAAAGGCGATACTTTTCAACATCTTTGGGGGCATCACACGCTGCGATGAGGTGGCGCGAGGCATCTTGGAAGCCCTGGAGGAAGTACCCACCGACGTGCCTATGGTTGCCCGCTTGGTCGGCACCAACGAAGAGGAAGGACGCGCAATCCTGGCCGAGGCTCAAATGGCAACGGCAAAGTCACTGGCTGAGGCCGCCGAAAAGGCCGTGGCATCGGCGCGAGCGAATTGACGAGAACCTGGTGAAATAGAGTATGGAAGGCCGGAAGACCGGAAGGTTGGTCCGGCTCGCCAACCTTCCAGACATCCAGTCTACCAATGCTGGCTAAAGGAGACCTTATCCATGAGCATTTTAGTAGGCAGAGACACCCGGCTGGTAGTGCAGGGTATTACTGGCCGCGAAGGCGCGTTTCACACCCAGCAGATGATTGAGTACGGCACCCAGGTGGTAGCAGGCATGACGCCGGGCAAGGGGGGAGATTGGGTCCACGGTGTGCCGGTTTTTGACACAGTCAAGGAAGCCATCAACGTAACTGGTGCCAATACCTCCATCATCTACGTGCCAGCACCCTTCGCCCCCGACGCGATTATGGAAGCGGCGGATGCTGACATCAAATTAATTGTATGTATCACTGAGGGCGTCCCGGTACTGGATATGGTGCGAGTGCGCCATTTCTTAGAACGCACCGGGGCGCGCCTCATCGGGCCCAACTGCCCGGGCGTCATCACGCCAGGCCAGGCCAAAGTGGGCATTATGCCGGGGCACATCCACACACCGGGTTCGGTGGGACTGGTCTCACGCAGCGGCACCCTCACCTACGAGGTTGTACAGGCTCTCACTGACCGAGGGCTGGGCCAGTCTACCGCTGTCGGCATCGGCGGGGATCCAATTATCGGCACCAACTTCATCGACGTCTTGCGCCTCTTTGAGTCGGATCCGATGACCGACCACGTGGTCCTCATCGGTGAAATCGGCGGCAGCGAAGAGGAACGAGCGGCGCAATTCATCGCCACCGAGATGAGCAAGCCGGTCACCGCCTTCATCGCCGGTCGAACCGCGCCCCCCGGCAAGCGGATGGGCCATGCAGGGGCCATCATCGAAGGAGGCGAAGGAACGGCTCAAGAGAAAATCGCCGCCTTCGAAGCGGTTGGGGTCAAAGTTGCCCGCCAGCCGGACGAGGTAGCCGAGTTGGTTGCCCAGCGGATGTAGTCAAAGCAAGAGAGTAGGGATAGTAATAAGACCCTAAGGATTTCAGAAAATCCTTAGGGTCTGCCAGGAATTTGGGACACATCTCTTCTTCTTTTTTTGATTGACAATCTGGATTTATATGAGTACAATGGTATAGAATTCAATGTCTTGGCGAAATCCATTCTGATCATTGGGTGGAGGCTGGCCTGGCGGCGGCGCGCTACGTCCCTGGCCTGGATGGGGCAGCGCTGGGTCCCCGCCAGCAGTTGATCAGTCGCTATGACTTGCTTCGCTTTGTCCGCCTCAAGGACAACATCACGCTGATTTGAGGACTTCAAGAAGGTGGGTGGGGATTATGAAAAACTTGCTGAAAGCGGCTGCAGAACGGTCAATTCGTTATCTTGAAGGATTGGAAACCCGAGGCGTTGCCCCGTCGCCCGAGGCAATCAATCATGTCTCGCAATTGGATGAAGCGTTGCCAGACCACCCTACCGATCCTGAGACGGTCCTGGGCTTGCTCGACGACATCGGTTCGCCGGCAACAGTCACCACTGCTGGCGGTCGTTATTTTGGCTTTGTGATCGGGGGTTCCCTGCCAGCAGCATTAGCGGCGAACTGGCTTGCCGGGGCGTGGGATCAAAATGCAGGCCTCGATGTATCTTCCCCAGTGGCTGCCGCCCTGGAGCAGATCGCCTTGCGGTGGCTACTCGATGTCCTCTCGTTGCCGGCTGAGGCCGGAGGTGGATTCGTGACCGGCGCCACGATGGCAAACTTTACGGCCTTGGCGGCCGCCCGTCACGCAATCTTACAAAAACTTGGATGGAACGTCGAAGCTCAAGGGTTGTTCGGCGCGCCGCCGGCCACTGTCGTCGTAGGCGAGGAAGTCCACGTCAGTGTATTAAAGGCACTCAGCCTGCTGGGTTTAGGGCGTGATCGGGTCGTACGAGTGCCCGTTGACGGGCAGGGAAGAATGCGCGCCGATGCGCTACCAGAGCTCTCCAGCTCCACGATCGTCTGCATCCAGGCCGGAAATGTCAACACTGGGGCATTTGATCCTGCGCGTGAGATATGCGCCGCTGCTCACCAGGCAGGTGCCTGGGTGCACGTTGACGGCGCTTTTGGGTTGTGGGCTGCCACTGCACCCGAGCGAGCCCACCTTTCCTCTGGCGTGGAAGAGGCGGATTCGTGGGCTACCGACGCTCATAAGTGGCTTAATGTACCCTACGATAGCGGAATAGCCTTCTGTCGTAACCCTGAGTACCTCCGAGCTGCAATGTCCACTAGCGCCGCCTATCTTGTGCAGGATGGGATACGTGAGCCGTATCAATACACTCCCGAGATGTCACGTCGAGCACGAGGTATCGAAATCTGGGCTGCGCTGCGCTCCCTTGGCCGATCCGGCCTGGCGGATCTTATCGAGCGAACGTGCAGATACGCATCACGTTTTGCCGTCGGGTTGAGTGAGGCAGGCTACCGAATCCTCAACGAGGTTGTCCTCAATCAGGTGCTCGTTTCGTTTGGCGATGACGAAGTGACTCGCCGGGTCATAGCTGGCGTGCAGGCGGACGGCACCTGCTGGTGTGGTGGCACAGTTTGGCAAGGCCATACGGCCATGCGTATCAGCGCCTCTTCCTGGGCCACTACCGAGGCTGATGTAGAACGCAGCTTAGCCGCCATTCTGCGCATTGCTGCCGAAAAAAGCGGCTAGAAGAGGGATAAAGATGAGTTTGCTCACTCGGACCATCGCCCGGGAACTCCAGATTTCCCCAGAAGAGCTGATTCAACGCAGTCTGAAGTCCTTCCTGGAAAGGGAGATACGAGCCGTTCAGATGGACATCGACGACTTCCAGGATCGGTACGACGTGCAAAACCCGGCCGAATTGCGAGCCCACATCGAACAGGGCAAGGTCTACAGCCATCCTGCCTGGGAAGAGGCTATAGAGTGGGAGCGGTTGGAGGATTACCTGAGCCGCCTCCAGCGCCTCTTGCTCGAGGTGGGTGATGTACCATGAATTGGCTCGCATCGCACAAGAAGAGTTTGGTGATATTGTAAATGCGATATGAGATTTCCACTTTCCCCAAGCATTTTCACGATGGTCGGCAAGATGTGGTTAAACCCAGCAATATTTCAGATGACCCACCTACAGCCTTACGAGAACACCTTACTTTTGTGCGGGAGCGACTGCAATCATCTGATAAATAGAAACGGTTTTGCTTTAGACCAATAAACTATGGGCGGAACAGAACAAGCTGCAAAGACCACCATAGCCATTGTCGGTGCCGGCACGATGGGCTCGGGCATTGCCCTGGCCGCCCTGGCTGCCGGCCTGACGGTCACCCTGTACGACATAGCACCCGAGATACTGGAGCGAGGCCGCGGGTACATTCAAAAACACCTGGCCCGCAAGGGGAAAGAAGCGGCGTCGGAGCATCTGACTCTTACCACCCGCCTGGAAGATTTGGCGGGGGCGGCCGTGGTCATCGAAGCGGCTCCCGAAGACCTGGCCCTCAAGCAAGAGCTATTCTCCCAGCTCGACACCATCTGTCCGTCGCCTGCGATTTTGGCCACCAACACCAGCACACTATCCATCACCGCCATAGCCGCCGCGACTGATTCGCCGGAGCGGGTGGGGGGCATGCATTTTTTCAACCCCGCCCCTCTTTTGCCCCTGGTGAAGGTGGGACGCGGAGCGCAAACCGGCGACGAAACGATCCAGGCCCTGGTGGGGCTGGCCGGGCAGATGGGCAAAACCCCGGTCGTCACCCGCGACACGCCCGGCTTTATCGTCAATCGCGTGGCCCGTCCCTTTTACAGTGAGGCGCTCCGCCTGCTGGGCGAAGGGGTTGCTACCCACCAATAGATTGATTGGGTGATACAACTGGGAGGCGGCTTTCCCATGGGCCCCTTCCAATTGCTGGACTTGATCGGGCTTGACATCAACCTGGCGGCTACCCAATCTATCTACGAACAGACCTTCCACGAGCCTCGCTATCGCCCGCATTGGATTCAGCAGCGAAAAGTCCAGCAAAACGCCCTGGGCCGCAAAACAGGGCGTGGATTTTACAACTACGGTCCTGATGCGCCCACCATCCAACCCCCTGCGCCGCCGCCTATCACTGCCAACTCCGGGACGGCCCTGATTTCGGCCGGCAGTTGGGCACCTGGCCTGGCGGACTTGTGCCAGCGCGCTGGCTACACTTTGGATAGGGGTGAGGTGACCTCACCTCTACCTGACCCGGCGCCGGTCGTCGGCCTGGTCGTGGCCGGTCGGGATGAACGGTTAACGGAACAGGTCCGCCGCCTGGACCAGGCTGTGCCAACGTATATCCCCTTGCTTTGCCAGGCGGCCGACGTCACCGTGGGCGAAATCGCCACCTGGCTGGAACACCCGGAACGGCTGGTCGGCTTTGACGGCCTGTTCCTCGGGAATGGCCCGACTGCCACCCTGGTCCCCAGTCCCATCCTGGCGGAGGATATGCGCGCTGCGGCCGAAGGATTCTTTCATAGCCTGGGGCGCTACGTGGTGTGGATCGCGGACAGCCCGGCCCTCATCTTGCCGCGTGTGGTCTGCATGCTGTCCAACGAGGCCGCCTTCGCCGTAGGTGAGGGCGTCGCCGACGGCGATACCATTGACCGGGCCATGACTTTGGGCGTCAACTACCCCAGGGGACCTCTGGCCTGGGCCGGGGAGATCGGCCACGAGCGCGTGGTGGCCGTGCTGGATCACCTGCGGGCCGAATACGGCGAAGAGCGCTATCGCGCCGCCCCTCTCCTGCGGCGGGGGGCGCGTTTGGATCAACTCTCAGCGAATTCTTCCACTTCCTGAACTTTCAGCCTGCGAATCTCTAAGCTTTGAAACTGGTGTGCCCAGCCTGATCGATAACGAACGGAGGCTCACTTATGGAGTATTCTGACTATCAATACATTCTTTTTCAACGCCGTGACCCTCATATCCTTTGGATGACGCTCAATCGGCCTGAGGTGTTGAATGCGACCAATGCACGTATGCATACCGAACTGGTGGAAGTCTGGCAAACCGTTGAGCAAGACCCCAGCGTACGCGTGGCCGTCGTGACCGGGGCGGGAAGAGCTTTTTCGGCCGGCGGCGATTACCAATTGGTTGAAGAGGCTTATCAGAACTACGCCGAGATCGCCCGTATTCTGGAAGAAGCTCGAGATTTGGTGTATAACATCCTGAACTGCCGCAAGCCGATCGTTTCGGCCATCAATGGCGCGGCGGTGGGTGCTGGCCTGGTTGCCATATACGTGGGTGTAGGCCAGGGAGTGAACGCACCCAACCTATTGCCCTCGGTGCGAAACTGTGGTATATTGAACAAAGACAACACCTCTCCCATTGGATGAGAGGCATCACTCAGTTTACCCGGGTCGGGCGAAAGTTACCTGCTCCCCCTCTTCTAGCTACGGCATGATTCCACCACGACCACGCTGCCTGACCAAACCGGCAGCGTGGTTTGTTTTTTACTTAATTCCCCCGCCTGAAGGAACGACCAAAGCTGACGCAAAAGCCATATGATGCAAAACCAAAAGCAGAGGAGGCCACAGCATGTCCAGAGATATGAAGGATCTTATTGCGGATTTTCGTTCCGATGTCGAAGAGGTGTTGGCAGCCTGTCGACAACTCGGGATCGAGATGAGGCCGTACTTCACCCTCAGAGACCCGTGGGAACAGGCCAAGTACTGGCGCCAGTCACGGTCGATCGAAGAAATTCAAGCAGCGACCCGCGATTTGGAACAGAAAGGGGCTCCCTTCCTGGCCCACATTTTGCACTCCGTTGGGCCTCAGTTCGGCGACCATGTGACCGACGCCTTGCCGGGGACAAGCTGGCACCAATGGGGTGAAGCCGTAGATTGTTTTTGGCTGCTCGACGGTGAAGCAGAGTGGTCAACTCGCAAAAAAGTGGCGCTACCAGATGGGAGAGAGATGAATGGTTACCGGTTGTACGGCGAAGAGGCTGTCAAGCGGGGCCTGATCTCTGGTGGCTTCTGGAGTGATTGGGTGGACTGGCCTCATCTCCAAAAGCGGAGTGGGTCCGTCCTCAATTACTACTCCTGGCCTGAAATTGACCGCGAGATGCGTAAACGGTTCGGCGTTGAAGAAGAGCCAACCGAGATCACTATCCCAACGGCAGAGCTGGGCACATTGGCAGCTCCCCCTGAGGATTTCGTGCAGGTGGTTGGCGAGAACTTCCGCGTTAAGGGAGAAGAATTCAAGTTTATCGGCTTTAATCTACGGGGCGTGGTGCACTACGGGGCACGGTATGAAGGCGACGGTACCTTCATCAGCCAGAACACACACCCGCACCACCGCGCCGAACAGATCCGCAAAGCCTACGATATGGGGGGGCGCGTTATCCGAGTTTTCCTACCCCACCGGAATGCAACGCCCCAGCAGGTCGGAGATCGACTGGAAGATTTGCTGCGCATCATCAAAGATGAACTGCGTTACTCCGATCTCTACCTCATTCCAACGCTGACCGATTTCTTGGGATACGGTCACGTGCCCTTCAAGATTCAGGGAGATGAAAATGATGGATTCTATCAACAAATTGGTAGTCACACAATCTTGATTCCAGAGTTCTTCCAACAAGGGTTTGCCAGACACTATCTGCCCTTTGTGAAATACATCGTCGAGCGGTTCAAAGATGAACCTCAGATCTTTGCCTGGGAACTTGTCAATGAGGCTAAAGTCGACAACGCCCCAGGAAGCCTCGTCGAGTTTAAGCACCATGTTGCACGGGAAATTCGGGCTATCGATCCCAATCATCTGATTACGACCGGCATGGTCAGCACGGCCCACGCCTGGATGTTCCCAGGCGATGAGCGGCGCCGGGACCTATACGGTCGGCGCGAAGGTGAGCGCAGGCTGATCGATTTTGTGACCGTCCACTATCCTGATGAGGCTCACCCGACCGGGCCCAATCACGGAGACATCGATCTAGCCAAAGAGCTAGAGATGCCAGTGATCGTTGAAGAAACAATGGTAATCCCCACTCTCCCTAATGAAGAGGAGCGCCGCGCCTATGACCGCAGCCACGATTTTAAGGACAGTCTGGACGGGTGGTTTGGCCGCGGAGCCAACGGGTATATGCCGTGGGGTTTTGATGCGCTCAATATTGGTGACGGAGATAGCAATGGCGGCATCGGCGAGCCATTCAGGGATTTCGACAACCTGGCAACCGTGTTCAGAGAATACGCCCATCGATTGAAGAACGGATAGATGGCGGAGAGATAAATGATGAACAAATTGGGATTCTACACGCAAAGCTTTCAGTATCTTGCCGAGCCAGTTGGGCGTATTCAACCGCCGGTTATGCTGGCTGAAATGTACGACAGGGGGTTCCTGCGCGATATGCGCAACTTCCGGTCTCCCAACACGTTTGTTGTCGGCCGTTATTTTATCGAGAATCAGCGTCAGAAGCTTTACGACAATCCCAATAGCGACCCAGAACAAGCCGGACATGACCTGGCAGAGTTCATCATTAGGGACGACTTTGAGTTTGCCAAACAACGGGGCAACAACGGCCGATTAATTGTCGATGCATGGATGACCCTGAACGAGCTTCTGCCAGGTCCAGCTTCTGACAACTGGCAAAGGGAGGAAGAGCGTAAGAAAATCATCGAAGACGCGGAAGCATATGATGCTTATCAGGTTGCCTTCCTCAAGCGGCTGCGGCAGGATGGCCTGGAGGCCGTTGCCTTCAACTTCGCGGCCGGCAACTGGACACGCGGTGAGGACTATCTCAAATATTTCCCCAAGACGCTACAAAACTACACCTACCTGGGATTTCACGAATACGGCTGGCCTCACATGGATCCAAGCCGGCCAGATACAAAAAGTGGATGTGGTGTCTACCGGGATGTGATGAAGGTGATCAACGAGGAATATGGATATAAGCACAAAGTCATGATTACCGAAGCGGGATTGGCCCTGATGTATAAACATCCTCACCATCGCGCTGAGGACGTTGGGTGGCTTTACCGGAACAACCCAGAGTGGGGACCGGAATACCAGGTCGAAGAGGTTTCGGAAGACAGCTACAAAGCCTCCATGGAATGGTACAATCAATTCCTGCAGCGGGACGAGTATGTGCTCGGCGCCTGCCTGTTCATGGTCGGGGTGGGATCGGCCAAGTGGGAGACCTTTGCTCACATCAGGGATGCCCAGGGGAACACGTTTACGCTGATGGACAAGATCTATGAGCTGTCTCAAGCGCCAACTCCTGTGCCGCACCTCCTGGCTGTCCCCATAACCCATCGCAGGCTCGCCTTGCGGGAACCAGCATTACAGGGCGATGATGTTCGGGAAGTTCAAGAGCGCCTGGCTTTTCTGGGCTACTTGAGCGCTGACCATATCAATGGAATCTATGACGAGAACACTCACACGGCTGTTTGGGAATTTCAAGAAACCAATCTACTCATTCCCGATGGCATTGTAGGAACTCAAACCAGACTTGGTGTGTTCAGTAACGAGGCCCTGCCCAGACGGCCCCAGGCCCGATTAGCTCGGCTAAAGGTTGGCCTTGATCTGAACGCCCCCCTCAATCCGGCCACGGGCGAGGCTTGGGGACCGGTCGCCGATCCTGCGATTTTGGCGACCTCCGAAGCTCACTGGACCCGTCTCAATTTCATCCTGGGGCCAGGGCATCATCCCCACCACTCGGTCTCCCATTCGGGCCAGGCCTGGCTTGATGTCTATCACAAACTATGTGAAGGACTGACTAACGCCTGGGGTGAACACGGGCCACAATTCTATGCCGTCATCGGGTCCGAGGCCGCCCATCGAGATCCCGGCAACCTGTTTCGTTTCCCGCCCGTTGAAGAAGGTTGGGCCTTGAGCCGGCGGGTCAACACGCCTCAGAACCGCCCCATTGTGGCCCAATACAATCAAGAACAGATTGCCATGATGGGTGAAACCCCGGATGAGTGGATTGAGCGATACGCTGAGCATTTTGAGATGATCGTTGAGGCGTTCCAAAACCAGATTCAGGTTTTTGAGGCTTTCAACGAGCCCAACGATTGGCATGTTGTTCCAGAACCACTATCCGAGCGACGTGACCCGGTGACCGGGGAAGACTGGCAACAAGAACACGTGGCCCCATACTGGTTGGCGAAAATGATCGAGCGCATCTATCAACGGGTAAAAGATTACGATATTAAGATCATTACCGGGCCGCTGCTGGGCTTTGGAAAGAATTGGCCCGTCACTGCCAAATACCTGAACGATGTGTACAAGGCCGGGCAGCGGCTATTTGGTTGGGGGAATGGCCGAGGCTATCCCTTCGATGGCGTGGGGTATCACCTGTATGCTCATCCAGATTTCAGACCGAATGAAGGCCCGCTGGAAACCTTCGTTCAACGCACGTATCGTGAACACGTGAACCAGATTGAGCATGTAATCAAACAGTACGAGGGGCCAGGTTCGAACAAACAGCTTTACATCTCTGAGTTCGGTTGGCCGACGCCCAGTCCCAACTCTGAAAGCGATCAAGCGATCCAGGACAGGGCATTAAGGGCCGGTTTTGACGCACTCAAAGACGATCCGCGCGTGGCCCTGGCCATTTGGTTCTGCACCTGTGATTTTCCCGGCGATCTCCCTTACGGTCTCTACAAGGAGGGGACACCAGGATCCGGCACAGCGAAGCAGGCTTTGGAAACATTTCGAACTTACGCAAGATATGGTGGATTTATAGTGCCCCATTAAGCTGTCATTCCAATCAGCGCCAGTCCTGCCAGCCCACACACGACAAGCCCAGCCACCAAGAGCCAGTTCGAGCGGGTCCTGCCGCCGACCGCCAGGAGCGCCAGCCCAACCGCCAGCGGCTCGACTGTCCATAACACCGCCCACACCTCCCACAGGCCAGTGAGGGCACAGAACTGTAGCAACACCCCGTTAAGCCAAATGATGATAGCCGGAATGATCAACCAGGTCTGCCGGGCATACATGGCGGCGAACAGCAAGCCCAATGCCAGCGCCAGCACTTCCTGCGGCCACAGCCACTTCCAGACCCGCCACCAGTTGAAGACACTGGCCAGGAACAGAATAGCACCGGTGGTCAGGATTGGCATGCTCGGGATAAACAGGATCCCCAGGCCACGCTTCCGGCGCACCACCTCGGCCCGCCCCGGCGCAGGCAAGAAGGGCAGCAACACAAAAAGCAACCCCACGCCCACTACCGTCAATGGCCACAAGCGCCACGACCCCAGCGACCAGAACGGCCATATACCCGATCCTGGACCAGCCAAGCCCAAACTGAACGTCAGTGCCAGGGCTCCCGTCAAGATGAAGACAATCCCTATCAGAGCCGAGAATC
>JAHELX010000446.1 GCA_024643945.1 Anaerolineales bacterium | reverse complement strand
CTGAATAAATACCATCGGCAATGGTTACCAAAAGAAGAATCTCGACCGCGAGATTGAAACGCGTACTCCCCCACGCGCGTATGGAGACTCCACATAGTTACCAAAAGAAGAATCTCGACCGCGAGATTGAAAATTAGGACATTTGTCCGGTAAGCCCCTGATGAAGTAAACTAGAATGGAGATCAGGAGGAGGGACAAATGTCAGACATCAGTACTGCCGACCGGCTGGCCCGCAAGACCCCAGAAGCGGCGTTTCTGCGGGTGCTAACCGAAGAGTTTGGATTTTCGCCCCGCGTGAGCCGAGAATTGCTCCAGGTGGGCCAGGAGATGTTGGTCGGAGGCATGTCGGCGCTCGCCATCCGGCCCGGCCAGGTCCGGCTGGTAGTGACCAGCTTAAAAGCGCCGTTTGGACCCCCGCTTGCCGAGGTCGAGAAAGTCGAAGTCACGCTGACGGTGGACAGCGGGACGGAAGATGCGGAGGTGCGCCAGCAGGCGGGACTGAGCGGCGTGCGGCGTGGCCGGATTCTGCGGCTGACGGAAGAAGCGCTGGCGCAGGGAGGCGTGCTGACGCAGGAAGACCTGGCCCGGGCGTTGAGCGTCGAGCCACGCACCATTCGGCGGGACATCCAGGCCTTGAAGGCGGAGGGACACCTGATCCTGACGCGCGGGCAGGTGAAAGGGGTCGGGCGCGGGCAAACGCACAAGGTCAAGATCATCGAGGCGTGGTTGGACCGGCACGGCTACGCTGAGATCGCCCGGCGGCTGTACCACTCGCCTCAGGCCATCAAGCGCTACGTGAGCACCTTTCTGCGCGTGGTAGTGCTGCACACTCAACAGACCGAGATAGCCGACATTGCCTTTCTGACCCACACCTCAGAAAGCGTCGTGCGGGATTACCTGGCGCTTTATGCCCAGGCGCAACAGATGCCGCACCGGGCAGAAAAACTGGCCGAAGAGTTGGCCCGCGTTTCGGCCCGCTCCCGGCCGAGCGAGGGAAAAAAGGGGGCGGAGGGGCTGACATGAGCCAGGTGAGCGCCTACGGCAGCATTCAGAAGCGTAGCTTTGAGAGCGCTTTGGTGCATCTGTTAGAAACCGAGTACGGGCTGATCGGCGGGCGGCGGATTCTGCAACTCCTGGCCGAAGACGTGGCCAAGCTGGTGGCTGAGTTCTACCCGCCGACGCAGCAGGCCAGCAGTGGCACGCTGGTCTGGACCTGCACGGCGGACGTGGGCCAGAAAGCCGAGCCAGGCAAGCGGACTGAGGCGTACAAGAGTATCACCGTTCGGCTGCCGCTGGTCACGAACGAAGACCTGGCCGACCGGACTGACAAAAAGGTGGCCCAGACGCAACGCCGGGCCAACGCCAAAGCGCGGGATATCCAACGCCTGGTGCGCCTGGTCAAGTCTGCTCACGAGCAGGGTGGCCTGCTGACCTTGGCCGAACTGAGTGTATTGCTGAACCGGTCTTACGAAGTGGTTCGGGGCTACGTCGAAACGTGGCAGACCGAAAGCGGGGAGCTGTTGCCGCTGAAGGGGTATCAGATGGACCAGGGCTGCCGGCCGACACACAAGGGGGAGATTATTCGCCTGTTTGAGAGAGGCTTGGAACCGCCGGACATTGCGCGCGAGACGGCCCACAATCTGAAAAGTGTGGAACGCTATCTAAAGGACTATGAACGGGTCAAGTTGTTGCTCAAGCCAGGTTTGACGGCTGAAGAAATCAGCAGTATGATTGGACGAGGTAGAACAGTTGTGCTAGAATACATCCAGATTGCCCGCGAGTATCACCCCGACCTGTTCACCTCGCCGGCCTCGTCGCCCGATTAGGAAAGCTAGGGGATGAGGACAGATGTCCTAAACGAAACACCCCCCTATTAGATCAGGGGGGTTGTGTTGTGGGAGTTACCAAAAGAAGAATCTCGACCGCGAGATTGAAACACCTTACTTTGAGTTGAATGGAGATCCAAAATGAGTAAGGGACGAATGGAAGCCTTCAGCGATGTTGAGGTCTTGTGGCTCATCCCTGACCGTCGCATTGAGAAGACTCTGGCACCATAAGGTGTGTGTGATCACTGATCAGGCTCCTTCCGTCCGTACGGGAAAAGCACGCGTTCTTTATACGCCTCATAGTCAGGCAGTAGACGCTGGTATTCCTGGTTCATCAATTGGGATGAGAACATAAAATCGGCAGACGCTCGATTGCAGGCGATGGGGATGTTCCACACCACAGCCAGCCGTAACAGGGCTTTTATATCCACATCGTGCGGCTGCGCTTCGAGGGGATCCCAGAAGAAGATCACAAAATCTACCTCACCCTCTGCGATTTTCGCCCCGATTTGCTGGTCACCGCCCAGGGGGCCGCTTTGCAGCTTGATCACTTCAATATTCAGCATCTGTTCCAGCAATTTGCCGGTAGTGCCCGTGCCCAACACGATGTGTTGCGCCAACGTATCACGGTTGAATTTGGCCCACTCCAACAAGTCTTCTTTTTTGTTATCGTGGGCGATGAGGGCAATCCGTTTCTTTTCTCCGATAGCTAAGGTTTTGTGTCCCATAGTAGATTCTTGCTTCCTTTATCGTCTCAGTAAATTAAGCGCCAATTCAGGCCTATCGCCAGGGCCTGAATTGGCGCTGGTGTTGAATGCACGTGATGATGCCTGTTCACGCATGGGCTTCAGGATATCCGTGCCTGCCCGATTATATACCGTTCCATTTCAGGTGTCTAGCTGGTTGAGAGAGCGATATAGTTGAAAGAGGTCACCACGCCACCAGGCCGCACCGGCCAATTTGTAGTTGGCAGTCGGATGATCGGTCTTAAACCACAGGGAGAAGGAGACCGTACTTCTCCCGGCCACTGGATTACTTCGCGCTTGAATGTAGCCATTCCCGGAAAAGAAGATCGCCTGATCACCGGAAATGCCCCTGGCTGCCTCTGGCGAACGCGTCTTTTCCGCTATGGGCCACTTTCCACGACCACGGCTGCCTCGGTAGTCCCCCTGTAAAGTGTTGGTGATGAAGTGAGACGCGGAATTTAACCACAGAGGCACGGAGAACACGGAGACATCTACGAAAATCTCTGTAGCCTCTGTACCTCCGCGGTGATTTTGCCCACCAACACTCAAGCCGGGCACTATCGCCGCCCCAACCTCTGACGCTCATACCTGCACGGCATCGCCGGATCGGGTGAACTTCAGTCCGTTGTCCAACAGGTTATATAGGAAGATCAGATCCCGGTCCCGAGACCCAGGCAGCAGAGGCCACGGTGGCCGAGGCACATTCATGGTCACTCGCCGCTGGGCCACCATGGGCTGCTGCCGGGCCAACTCCACCGCCTCCTCCAACAGTGTTTCTACGCGTGATCAGCACTCGTAGTTCGTCTGGATACGAAGGGGGGGAATCCCAAGACCTCGTCTATGTCGTGGGAATGGGCCTCCTCTCCCTGTGGCAATATGCGTATTACTCCAATTGCTCGCAGCTGGGCCGCACAGTCAAACCCTCCGAACGGAGTATGACTCCGATCATCTTCCGGTGGCGCTGAAGGCGCAATTCTAGGAAGTCCGCGATGCGCAGCGGGTCGGTGACAGGCTCGGCCACACCCTCGAACCGGCGCGACTTTACTTGCACGTCAACACGCGGGTCAGTGAGAATGTTGTCGCCGATGCAGAGTCCACCCGCCAGTAGTAAGCAGCGCTCAGCGGCGGGAGATCCAACACCTCCCTCCGGCTGGCGTTGAGCAGCGGGAGGAGCATATGGAAAAAGGATTGATCGCTAAGCTTGGTGGAGAGGTAATTACAGAGGCCCTTGAAGGGCAGCCAGGAGGGCGGCGGGGGAGCAGAATAGTTGTGAAACGCGCGCGTTGGCGTCATCGGCTGCAAGTAGGCGCCAATCGACGGAATGCCCAGTTTCTCCGCCACGTGCCATCCGGCGAAGGACAGGGCTGAGTTCAGGAGCAGGTCGGCGCCCTGAGCGGCATCAAGCGTTATGCGGAAGACCTCCTCCAACACCGGTTTGAAGTTTTCGGCAACCCAACGGTTGACGCGAAATGGGTTGTTCCCGAGCTCGGCCACAGCCTGCGTGAGCAGCACCTGCCGGGGATCACCCTCCATCGGGAAGAAGGCCAGATTATGCTCCAGGACGAACGCTTCAAAGATGCGGTGCGTAGAGAGACGGACGTAATGCCCGGCCTCCCTTAGGCCCTTGCCAAGCGCCACGTAGGGCTGCACGTCACCGCGTGAACCGAATGCGTTTATCGTGATTCTCATAGTACCAACCCTCACATTATCAATGAAAATCCCGTTTAAACAGATGACATTCGCATCTATCTAACGCCAGTGTTCCTCTTGAAGAAAAAAGACTGGAGAAAACGTTCGGCAAGGAGTATCTAGAGTACAAACAGAGGGTCAGAAGATGGGTTTGAGAGATCTACGTTCAAATCCTACATTGGGTTAGTGGATTAGCGGGCTTGCTACCCCCACATGTCTGCGACCTGTTAAACCAGTAAATGGCAATGATATTACCTGCTTCTAGCTCTGATACGTCGGCTGCAACTGAGTTAGGTGCTCAATCAGTTAGTAGGCCGTGATCTCGCCCCCCTCAATCTCCATTCTCTGGGCGGGCAAGTCTTGCGGGTAATCAAAGCCAGGCTGGATGTCGCCGTGTCCCGTGTAGGGGCCAACCGTGGGCCAGTAGCCGGCGCCGCCCTGATCCATAAAAGTGATGGATGTGACCGCTTTCGCCGATTTGTAGCCGTACTTGGCGGGGAACATCAAGCGCAGCGGCGCGCCGTATTCGTCCAGTAGCAGTTCATCGTTCATCCTGAGCACAAAGATCACGCGCGGATCGCTCAAGTCTTCGATAGGAGCGATCTCCCAGTAGTCATCGGCGCAGTCGAAGCGGATGTGGGTCGCCTCCGGCTTGGGCTTGACGCGCTCGGCCAACGTCGTATAAGAAAAGCCTCCCCATTTAGCTTTATACGACCAACACTCCACGCATTTCATGCGCGAAATCTGCTCCATTTGCGGCCAAGATAGCAAATCGTCCAGGCTAAAGTTTATCCGTTCTTCAATCAGACCGCTCACCTTGAGTCGCCAGGCTTCGTGGTCTACAGGAGAGAGGGGCTTGTAGTAACGCACATTGTAGTTCGGGTCATTGCGATTCCTGAGCACCGCCGGTGTGTCCTTAGGGAGCGGCGGAAGCGGAACCACGACTTCAGGTGTTGAGGAGGGGACCGTCGTGGCCGTAGCGACGGGTTCAGGCGTGGACGAAAGGATAGCGGTGGCCGGTAGGCTGGGTGAAGGGACTGGCAAGGTTGGTGTCGAAGCGGCCGAACTTTGACAGGCGGCCTCCACCAGCGAGGCGGCCGCGCCGACCAGAGCCAGGCGCACGAACTGGCGGCGGGTGATAGGCTTCGGCAGCTTGCTCATAAGCGTTTCTCCTGGAAGGATGGAAGGATGGAAGGTTGGAAGGATGGAAGATTGGAAGATTGGAAGATTGGGAGATTGGAAGGTTGGAAGATTGGAAGATTGGGAGATGGTATCGGTCGTCAC
>JAHELX010000445.1:3078-5554 GCA_024643945.1 Anaerolineales bacterium | reverse complement strand
GGTAACCCAGTGCCAGGCCGGCGACGACCGAGAATCGCCGGGGGCTATCGGTTGGTTTCTGGATCAGCCTGGCAAAGGACCACAGGAACAAGGTAGTGAAGAAGAGAGAAGTGGGGTGGGACAGCAATGAAGCCGACATGGCCAGGAAGACAGGGCAGGTGAGGCCCAGGGCGGCCGCTAGCAGTCCTGTCGTGGGTGAATAGATGGCCCGCCCCAACTGGGCGATAAACCACAAAGCGAGCGATCCCAACAGCGCATTGACGATCCACGGCTTGCCGGCGCGCACACCCAAACTGAGCAGCAGAGAATAGCCCGGCGGGTACTTGCTGAAGCGTTGGCCTCCATAATCGAGGACAAAAGGAGACCAGTACGACTCTGGAGAGGGGGGCGTGGGTACACTGAGGCGTCCCTGGGCAAATACCTGGGCCTGGAAGAGGTAAGCTGCCTCGTCCTCCACGTGGGGGATGCGTTCAAAGATACCCAGGGAGACGAGACCTGACAGGAAAAAAGCCGCCACGCAAATCAACAAAAGCGTCGCGTGCCAAAGATAGCGCCGGCTGATGGTGACAGGGGAGGCCAATTCAAGCGTTTGACCATGCGGCGGTGAGAGTGTCACGTCCGCTGACTCTTCAAAGACTCGCGAAACCGTTTTCAACCCAACTCTCGCGCTGCCGGCACCCCAGCCAGTGACGTTGCCTGGCGGACGGCCCGTAGGACCGCCTCAGCCAGGACGGAAGCCGCCACTGCTCCCACCACGCTCACATCTACAGAAGCCTCAACGCGCCGACCGGTGGCCAAAGCAAAGACCGTATCGCCATCCATCATCGTGTGGATAGGCCGGATCGCCTGTGCCAGGCCGTCGTGGGCCATCTGTGCCATTTTGTTAGCTCCCTCTTTGGACAGCACGGCGTCGGTGGCGACGACGGCCAGGGTGCTGTTGGACGGAAAGCCAAGCATCGTTTGGCTCAAGTCAGCGTGCAGCCGTTCAATGGTGTTCACGAAGCCTTTCCCCTGTGGATCACGGGGACCTGCAATGACTTTCCCCGTCATTGGGTCCACCACGTCACCAAAAGCGTTGACCGCCACCAGCGCGCCGACCGTCACTTCACCAGCAATGCGCCGTGCTGCCGTGCCGACTCCGCTCTTGGTGGCATAGAGCGGCCCCAAGAGCTTGCCGACAGTAGCGCCTGTCCCTGCGCCGACGCATCCCTCAGTGACCGGCCCGTTGCTGGCTGCCTGGCATGCGGCATAGCCGGCCTCCGAGCCGGGACGCACGTCCGGGCGACCAATGGTCAGGTCGAATAGCACCGCCGCGGCAACGATGGGCACCACCCCCACGCCGACGTTAAAGCCGATGCCTTGTTCTTCCAGCCAACACATCACCCCGCTGGCCGCATCCAGACCATAGGCACTGCCACCAGCCAGTACCACCGCGTGTGCTTGCTGTACCAGGTTCACCGGGCGCAGCAGGTCGGTCTCGCGAGTGCCCGGGGCTGAACCACGCACGTCCACACCTGCTACAGCCCCCTGGCGGCAAAGAACTACCGTGCAGCCAGTAGCCGCCTCCAGGTTAGTCCAGTGGCCAACTTCAATCCCTTCGACATCAGTGATTGCGTTATGCATTGGCGGTCTCCTTTTGCAATCGGAGGAACATCCTCTGCTCGACGGTACCACCGGGTGGGACAATGACGAAGTCGTCCCCCAGAGCCCCTGGCCGCTGAGGAGCCTCCAGCAGGCGGCGGATCAAATCATCGGAACCAACTCGCTCTTCATAGGTCATGCCCCAGCGTTGCGCGCAAAACTCGGCAACTTCCAGAGCGCGGGAGCGATACTCGTCCAGGTCGGCCTGGCTGTGGGCTACAAAGCAAAGGTGCCTGTATCTGCCGTACATCATCTCGATCAGCATATCGGCGTTTTCTACGCCGAATTGATCCACATAAGAGCGATACTCTTTCAATGGGTCGCTGCCGCTTTCTAGCCAACCCTTGGTGAGGTAGTAGGTGCCGGGCTGCTTGTCAAACGCCTGGATGTAGGCTTGATACGAGCCGAGTAAGATGGTAATGCAGTCGTCGGCACGCGGGATAATCAGCGTGTGGGGGCCAGCTTTTAACCCATCCAGGCCGTTACCGCACAGGCCATAACCGATCAATACCTGGCTGGGCTCGGGCAGCGCATCGAGCTGGGCTTGAAGGGTGGGCGCCATCTTCTGGGGCCGGACGTGGAGACCATAGTCCATGTAAATGACGGGAACCTCGCCGTTGCGCAGATGGGGCTGAATAAGGCTCTGCATCACCTGACAGGCGAGAATAACAACAGGTTTTCGTTTATCAGACATAGTTATCAGCACAACCTCGCATATTTAAAGTTCTCTTAATCCGGGCTTTAGCTAAGCATAAGGACAAAGAGACAGTTCTTGGCTATAATAAATGTGAAGCTTATCATTATATTCCTTCAGTGCAACCTGCCCCGTGGGGGG
>JAHELX010000445.1:0-2978 GCA_024643945.1 Anaerolineales bacterium | reverse complement strand
AACAATTGTTATCGTGATAGAGTGGTTTATCCAATCTTTCAGATCACAGGGAATGAGTTAGTAAGATGAATGTCCAACTAGTAGCAGCGTTTATTGGCCTGGCCGCGTGGCTTGTACTTTTCATCTACGGCGCAGTAGATTGTTGTCTTAACCCTGAACCATATCGCCCCGAGCCTCGCCCACGCCCCCGCTATCCCAAGGGGCGCTAGAGAGTTAGTTCGAGAATCTGGTAGCTGACGCATCTTTATACTGTAAGCTCCTCTTCAGAAAGAAATGTGGCTTTAGAAGCTTGCAAGCAGATTCTTAAGCCATAGGCTGCAAGTTCGCAGATCGTTTAGGTGCGCTGTCGTATAATGCCTCTAGCTTAGGCACCAGAGTGTCCCAGCCGTAAGTCGTCTCCACAAAGCGGCGGGCTGCTCTGCCCAATTGGGCGCGTTGTTCTGGGTCGCCCAACAGGGCCAACACGGCCTGGGCGAACTTAGCAGGCGTGTCAGCCAGCAACAGTTCACGACCATGCATCACCGGGAATCCCTCTGCCCCCAACGAGGTGGCGACTATGGCTGCTTGCATTGCCATCGCCTGCAGCAATTTCAGGCGTGTGCCGCCACCAACTCGCAGGGGGGCGATGTAAACGGTCGCCCCGGCGATGTAAGGCCGCACGTCGGCCACCCAACCGGTGACGGTGATGCCGGCCATTTCCTGCAATGGGTCCAGACGGGAGTGGGGGCGTTGCCCGACGATGGCCAGCCTCGCCTCAGGGCGGTGCTGGCGGATGAGCGGCCACACTTCTTGCCCAAACCAGAGCATCGCATCCACGTTGGGCCGAAAGTCCATCTTTCCGGTAAAAACCAGGTCAAAGGGTTGGACTGGCCCTTCGTAGCCGGTGTATTCGTCCAGATCAACGCCGTTGGGCACGATGATGACTGAGACCTCCGGCGCAATAGCCAGGATCGCGTCCCGGTCGGCCTCAGACACGGCAATGACGCAGTCAGCAAGGCGGCACGCGTCGGCTTCGTAGCGCTTCAAGCGCATCCATTGCACGAAGGAATAAGCGGCTGCTGCCCAGCGTCCGGGGGCGCGCAAGTCGGTGAGGCAGGCGCGCTTTTGTAGTACCCATTCCGCATTGTGATCCTCATACACAATCAGCGGACTTGATTCAGCCGATTCACGGCGGGCACGACTGACGGTGAACAGGTAGGGAGCCAATTCGATAGCCTCGATTTGAACCACGTCGAATGGGGCTTCGGCCAGCCGCATAGCCAGCCGGTCACGAAAGGCAGGTGACCAAAGCCGCCACGCCATATCGGGCCGGCGGGTGGTCAGCATTTGGCGCAGGCGAAGGGTACTGCTGCGCCGGGGAACCGGCACTGTGTCAATCCACTCGCACATGTCCAGCAGCGGGCCGGCGTCGTCGAGGGATTGGTCTGGTTCCAGGAAAGTCAGCAGGCAGACTCGATGCTGTTTGGCCAATTGTGCGATGAGGTTGAAATTGCGCAGGCTGGTTCCTTGATGAGGCGGGTAGGGCAACTGCGGGGTCAGCAACAAAAGTCGCATCGTCTTGGCATCTCAACGTCTTGGAAACTGTCTGAAAAGTTGTGGGGTGGGCTTTTCCCCAGAGGGGACCTATGGGCTAGCCCGCCCGGGCAGCCTGGCCCATAGGTCCCCTCTGGGGAAAAGGCTGCCCCACCTTACTTGTCAGCTTACTCCAACACCCGGCGATACACCTCGAGGGTCTCCTGGGCAGCTCTCTTCCAGGAGAACATTTGCGCCCGCTTGAGCCCCTTGGCGATCAGATGAGCGCGCAGGTCCTCGTCGCTCAACACCCGCCACATAGCCACCGTGCACCCATCTATGTCGTTGGGGTCAATGGGGCTGGCCGCATCGCCCACTACCTCGGGCAGAGCTGATACATTGGAGACGATCGTTGGCGTACCGCAAGTCATGGCCTCCAGCGGAGGCAGGCCAAAGCCCTCATAAAACGAGGGATGTACTAGCAACCGGGCTGCATTATAAAGATAAAGCAAGTGCTCCGAGGGCACACGTCCCAAAAAACGGACGCGATCGGTCAGATGAAGTGCTTCAACTGTAGCGTAAACTTCCTCGCTGAGCCATCCTCGTGCGCCAGCCAATACCAATCCCTCTGGGCGTTTATAGTCGTCTCGCAACTTGCGATAGGCTTGCAACAGTCCCGGCAGATTCTTACGCGGCTCAATAGTGCCCACAAATAGGATGTACTCCTGGTCGAGGCCATACGTCTCAATCACATTACGACGCGCCTCATTGGCGTCTATTTGCCGGTAGATGGGGTTGGCCGCTTCATAGATGACGGTAATTTTGTGCTCAGGGACGCCCAGCAGCTTGATCGTGTCTTGCCGAGTGCTCTCCGATACAGCGATGATGTGGTCCGTATGGCGCACAGCTTGATCAATCTGGCCGTAGTAGCGCGCGGCCTCTTTAGTCAAAAAGTGGGGGTAAAGCAAAAAGGCCAGGTCGTGAATAGTGATGACTGATTTGCAGTTGCGGCGAAAGGGAGGAATGAAATCAGGACTATGGAGCAGATCCAGGCGCGCGCGTCCAATCTCAAATCGCAATGTGGTTTGCTCTAGCCAATGGTGGCTGGGTGTCCATAGCGACAGCCGGTTAAAGTTGTGACCGTTCACAATTTGCGTGCGGTCTTTACGACTTTGCAGAAGAACGAACTCTTCTTCCTCGACGTCTAGCCTGGCCAGCGCCTCGACCAACCGCGTGATGTATTGCCCGATTCCGGCCCGGCTGTAATAAACCAGTCGTGCGTCAATACCGATGCGCATGCTCGACCACACCTTTTCAGCGAGGGAATGTAGCAGCACAGGTATATAGGCTCTCCTGCGATGGTGCAATCGCTCCACAACAATAACCCCCCATCCATTGATACATCCTTGGATCTGGGGGGCAACGCTGACCCATGGGTAGCACCATAATACCACTGTTAATAGCAG
>JAHELX010000444.1 GCA_024643945.1 Anaerolineales bacterium | reverse complement strand
TGACCGGCGTGTTGCTGTTGCTGGTGACGATGGGGTTGGGTTTCACCGGCTATCTTCTGCCGTGGAATCAGCGCGCTTATTGGGCGACTGCGGTGGGAAGCAGCATTGTCGGGACGGTGCCTCTGGTAGGGGATTTTTTGTTGCGGGTGATACGCGGCGGGGATGAGCTGACCATCCTCACCTTATCTCGATTCTATGGCGTTCATATTTGGTTCCTGCCGGCCTCACTATTTGGCGTCATCGGCGTGCACTTGTACCTGGTCATCCGCAACGGGATCAGCAATATGCCGAAACGAGACGAATAACGTCGGGAGAAGAAATCGGTGAACGACCACGACAAGGAAGTTATCCAGAAGCGTTACCAGGAAGAGAAGACCCGGGGGGTCAAATTCTTCCCCGACATCATTTACAAAGACGCGATCGTTGCCTTCTCCATCTTTATCCTCCTGGTAGCATTGGCAATGTTCGTTGGTGTGCCTCAAGAGCCGCCGGCCGACCCCGGTGACGGCAGCTATGTACCCCGGCCGGAATGGTATTTCCTGTTCCTGTTTGAAATGCTGAAGTTCTTCCCGGGACGAATCGAGTTCATTGGGACCGTCGTCATCCCTGGCGCTGCCATCCTTTTGCTTTTACTGCTGCCTTTCTATGATCGTCACATCAAGCGGAACCCGCGCAACCGTCCAATCGCGACGATTACTATGTCTGCCATCGTGGTCGGGATGGTTGCATTGACCATTCGGGCGGTGATTACCACACCGCCCCAGGCGGAGGCAGTGGGCCTCACATATCAAGAGAAGGTGGCAGCCGGCCAGGAACTCTATGTGGAACATTGCGCCGAGTGCCATGGCGAAGAGGGCGAAGGCGGCCTGGTCGAAGACGTGGAAGGGCTGGAAGGGACCTACCTGGAGGCCATCAACAGCGAGGATTACCTCTATACGCGCACCGATGAGACCACCTATAACCTTATTGAGTACGGGCAACCGAACCTGGGTATGCCGGCCTTTGGCCTGGCTTATGGCGGCGAGCTTACCACTCAACAGATCAACGCTATTGTCACCTTCGTCCGCAGTTGGGACGATCGAATCATCATTGAAGAAGAGGAGATAGCTATCCCGGTCCTGGCTGAAGGGGAGATCCCTGATTACGAGACTCACGTCTATCCCATCTTCAGACGCCGCTGCCTTTCCTGTCACCGGGAGGGCAAGGAGAAGGGCAATTACATTATGTCCGCCTATGAGAGCGTCATGACCAGCGGCGACTATGCGCCCAACATTATCGGCGGCGATTTGGGCAGCAACCTCATCCGCATGATCAATCGGGAGGAAATCGAGGCAGGTGGGCCTATGCCACCCACCCGACCGCTGCGCCCGGAGGAGATGGACATCATCACCCGCTGGGTCGAGGCAGGGGCGCTGCCGGTGCGGGCCGAGCCCACTCCTGAAATTGAAGCGACGGAAGGCATCACCGGCACACTCGAAGCGCCTGGTGTAGAGGTGACGGAGGGCATCACTGGCACACTGGAAGTGCCTGGTGTAGAGACGACGGAGGGCATCACCGGCACGCTGGAAACGCCTGGCGTAGAGACACCGGGGGGCGTCACTGGCACGCTGGAAGCGACCGAAACGGTTACAGCAACCGCCCTGCCCACGGGGCCGTGACCAACTTTTACTCAAGATCGTAATCCTCCCCGTAACTGGGCTTTGCTCATATTTCATAGTGGCTGAGTGGTTACGTTTCATCCAAGTGAGGGAGAAGAGAAATGTACGCTTACCGTTCTACGCTGGCGCGACTCTCGATAGTGCTTGTTCTCCTGCCCTTTATTGCCTGCCGCATTGGAACCCCTGCCACCACCCCAACCCCTATCACCACCCCGACTCCCGAATCGAAGACAGTCTCGTCGCTCGAAGCTGTTAAAAGTGCCACCATTCAGATTGAAGCCCAGGGTAGTTTCATAGACCCCGAAGTTGGCCTTCAATTGAACGTGGCAGGCCGGGGCTCGGGTTTTATCATTGACGAGTCGGGCATCGCCGTGACGAACAACCATGTCGTCACCGGCGCCGCCCTACTCAAAGTGTGGGTCGGCGGTGAAAGTGAGCCGCGCAATGCCAAGATTCTCGGCGCTTCCGAATGCTCCGATCTGGCTGTTATTGACATTGAAGGCAATGGGTACCCCTACCTCGAATGGTATGACGGTCCGATAACTCCAGGTCTCGATGTATACGCTGCCGGCTACCCGCTTGGCGATCCAGAATTCACGCTCACTCGGGGCATCGTATCTAAGGAGCGTGCCAGTGGTGAGACATCCTGGGCCTCGGTTGATGCAGTCATTGAGCATGATGCCACCATCAATCCGGGAAACTCTGGAGGCCCGCTGGTGACCCAGGATGGCAAGGTGGTTGGCATCAACTATGCCAGCGATCCCAACTTCAATCAGTACTTCGCCATTGCCCGTGACGAAGCACTCAGGGTCATCGAGCGATTGCGTACAGGGCAAAATGTGGACTCGATTGGTGTGAACGGTACCGCTGTGAACAACGGTGAGGGGTTCTCCGGTATCTGGGTCGCATCGGTGAAGTCAGGCTCACCTGCCAACAGTGCTGGTGTTGAGGCGGGAGATATCATTACCAGATTCGAAGGATTGATCCTGGCGGCGGATGGCACGATGGCCGACTATTGCGATATCCTGCGCAGTCACAGCCCGGAGGATACGCTCAGCATGGAGGTGGTGCGTTTTGCGACTCAAGAAGTGCTCGAAGGGCAACTCAATGGACGCGAACTGGAACAGTCGTTCTCGTTTGCGCAAGAACTTGAGAAGGAGGTCGGCAGCGGTACGGACGCCGTCACCTACGCCAACTACAACATTATCACCGATGATTCGGGTGCGATTACCATGGAAGTCCCCCAAGAATGGAGTGATGTCACCGGGGCACCTTGGAACTGGGGGGAGGAAGGCGAAGTTGTCGGCGTGTCTGTCGTTGCTTCAAGTAACATCGATGACTTCTACAGCACCTACTCGACGCCCGGGGTCTTTTTCGGCGCATCCAGTGTCCTGGCCCAGAGGTACGATACGTCCACTCTTCTGGACCAAATCTCCTTTAGCGGCGATTGTACATCTGAAGGGCGCTTCGACTACAACGACCCACTCTACACAGGGTTCTACGATCTCTACAGCAACTGCGGCGGAGTCGGCGCTGCGGTCATCAACCTGGCTGCTGTGCCAGAGGACCCCTCGTTCATCATACTGCTCCAGGTTCAGGCAGTGAGTGAGGCAGACCTGGATGCGTTGGACCGCATCCTTAACAGTTTCCAGGCGGTTGGCGACTTGTCTGCAGGGGGGAGCGTTTCATCTGAATCGGGAGCGGAATCAGAGGCGCCGACGCCGGCTCCCAGCAGTGACATCCCGGATGAGTGGTTCCCGCCAGCCGGGAAAGCCAGTGTCGTTTTGGTGAACGAAGCCAATGCCGATCTGGTTTTCACTATGGCCAACCAGGAACACAAGCTGGTAGCCCACACTCAGAAAGTGACCATTTATGACCCTGGCACTTATACGTATACGGCCAGTGATCCGCGTTTTGATTCACACAACGCCGACTGTGCTTTGAAGGCTGACGCCATCTATTACTGGTACACCGACGATAGCAGTTGGGGGACTTGTGCCCCAATCTGGCCATAAGAATCCCTGCCGCCTATTGCGTAGCTCTAAGGATCCATAAAAGAATAAGTTCCCACACTTCCAACCGTTTTCCCCACGAAATCCGTCACAAATGTACGAAGTTGTTTATTTAAGGATCCTAAGAAGCGAGCCGCGACTTACCTCACAGCCGCGGCTCTTGTTATCAACCTGAAGGCAAGACCAACCTTTGCTGGCTCAACCTGGCCGGGAGACTCTCTCAATCAGGGAAAACAGGAAGGACCGGGACGGGAGAGTTCGCCCCGAAATCCAAACACACCCGACTGGGACGTTTGCTTGAATCCGCAATTGGCAGTAAAGTATGCCCGATTTCAACCGGGAACGATGAGACAGCGACATACCCGGGGTGAAGAGCGAGGTGCTCGTGCTTACCTGTAGGTCCCCTTTGGGGAAACGATGGGGGCAGCTGTTGTTGCTCCTGCTTTTATTAACTGCCTGTGGCCGCTCTTTGACAACCGCATTGCCTACGCCAGAGGGTATGCCAAGTGGTACTCCCCTATCCACGCCGGTAGCTCAGGCGAGCCCTATTGCCACTCCCACCTTCCCTGTATCGACCGGCAGTGCCACGCCCTGGCCGACCCGGCTTCCCACGCCTACTCCGGCCGTTCCTCCCATGCCGATCCCCACGCCTTCCGGACCACCTACGGATACTTACATCGTCCAACCAGGCGACACATTGAGCGGTATTGCCCTGTACCGCTGCGGCTGCGAGATAGAGGAACTGGCGGCGCTCAACAATATCGAAGACCCGGCCAGCTTGCAGGCAGGCCAATCCTTACGCATCCCGGTCAAAACCGACCGGATTGGCCCATTCTTTCCCCTGCTGCCTGACAGCGAGGTTGTCTACAGCCCGGCCTACGTGGATTTTGACGTCGCCGGCTTCATCCAGCAGCAGGGTGGTTACCTGGCGGAGTATACGGAGTTGGTGAATGGCCAGGAGACCACCGGCGCCCAGATTGTGGAGATGGTGTCGCAGCGATTCAGCGTCGGGCCCCGGGCGCTGTTAGCACTGCTGGAGTATCAGAGCGGATGGGTGACGGGTCAGCCGGCGAGCGAGGGGGCGCAGTATTTTCCGTTGGGATTGGAGGACAGCGGGCGGGCCGGGCTTTACTTTCAACTCAGTTGGGCGGCCAATCACATTAACGAGGGCTATTACGGCTACAAGCGACAGGGCACTCTGGCCTTTCGCTTCCCCGACAGGAGCCGGGCCCTGGCAGCCGACGGGTTAAACGCAGGGACGGTGGGCATCCAGAACGTGCTGGCGTTGACCCGCGATGGGGAGACGTGGCGCCAGGCGGTGGGTGAGGACGGGTTTATTCGCGCCTACAATACTCTCTTCGGGGACCCATACGCACGAGCGATAGAGCCCCTCGTTCCGGCCGATTTGACGCAACCTCCGTGGCTCTTGCCCTGGGAGGGAGAACACACCTGGTATTTCAGCGGAGGGCCGCATGCGGCATGGGGAGAGGGGAGTGCCTGGGCTGCCCTGGATTTCGCCCCTCCCGACGTACGCGGCCACTGTGCCATTTCGGGCGAGTGGGCAACGGCGGCGGCCTCGGGCCTGGTGCTGCGCAGCGGCGATGGCCAGGTTCTGATTGACGTGGACGGCGATGGCTATGAACAGACAGGCTGGGTACTTTTCTATCTGCATATTACGCCAGGGGAGCAGGTTCAAGCAGGGACGATGCTGGCGCAAGGAGACCCGGTGGGGCACCCTTCGTGTGAGGGGGGCATCGCCGACTCCAGCCATTTACACATTGCCCGCCGTTACAACGGTGAGTGGATGGACGCCGCCGGCCCGGTGCCGATGGTTCTCTCTGGATGGGAGGCCGTGGCCGGGCTGGGCCAATACGAAGGGAAATTGG
>JAHELX010000443.1:2294-5559 GCA_024643945.1 Anaerolineales bacterium | reverse complement strand
CCCGCCAGCGGGTCCCAAGCAGGGATGCGGGTAAGGGGTGAAACGGTGGGGTAAGAGCCCACCAGCGACCTGCGGTAACGCAGTCGGCTGGGCGAGCGTGCAATCGGGAGCAAGGTGAGTGGGCCGGGCATTATGTTCGGTCTCATCGCAGCGGCGACGGCGAGGTTGAGTAACACTCGGCAAGTCAGTCGCCGCCAGATCAGGCGTCGCCTGATCTGAGACAGATGACGGTTTGAACAGAATCGGGGGTACGAACCTCGTTTGGCTGATTGCCACGCCAGGCGGTGACGCGGGGTGGAGCAGAGGTAGCTCGTTGGGCTCATAACCCAAAGGTCGCAGGTTCGAATCCTGCCCCCGCTACCTGAATAGCCGATTGTAGGGGCGTAGCTCAATTTGGCAGAGCAACGGTCTCCAAAACCGTAGGTTGTCGGTTCAAGTCCGGCCGCCCCTGCCAAGTTTCCCACCGTCACAAGCTCATTTCCACTTTGCCTTCGAACAATGATCTAGAAGCCAAGGATTTGGGGCGAGACGTGGGGCTGTTTTGCGGGTGTAGTTCAGTGGTAGAACGTCTCCTTGCCAAGGAGAAGGTCGTGGGTTCGAATCCCATCGCCCGCTCTTTTTATTTGTGTTTTACAGAGGTACAGGTGTGCCTCTCAAGAGAAGCTGTTTTGGTTGGGACCCGGTTTTTTGGTAAGAACCGGGTTTTTTCTTTGGTTTCAACTTATGCGTCTTTTCCCTGATTTTGGATTCGCTGTTCCAAGATATCCTTCTTATGGTATAATAGCACAGCTACTGCCTTTACGAGATTCTTAGAGAAAGTGTGAACGAATAATATGGCCCGAGAAAGGATATTGATCGCTGACGATGAACTCTACGTGTTGGAGCTTTGTCAGCGCATTTTGACGGCCGAAGGATATCAGGTCGACACAGTGCAGACAGGCCAGGAGGCCGTGGAGCGAATCAAGCAGCAACCATTTGATTTGCTGCTGACCGACATCAAAATGCCCGGTATGGATGGCCTGCAGACTGCCCAGGCTGTCAAGGAAATCGACCCTGCCGTCATCTGTGTGACTATGACTGGGTATAGCACAATGGACACGGCCATTGAAGCGCTCAAACTAGGCGTTGATGAATTCATCATGAAGCCTTTTACACAGGAAGATCTGAACCTGTCCATCGCTAAAGCACTGGAAAAGGAGCGTCTGCGCAAGGAGAACATTCGGTTCCAGTCATTAATTCCCTTGTTTGAGTTTAATAAAACGCTGCTCTCCACAATGGAAGTGGATACGTTGTTACATCACGTCCTTGAGTTGGCCCAGCGGGAAACCCAGGCTGACATAGGTATTGTGTTCCTGGTCAATTCAGGGGAAGTCGGCGAGCACATGCATCCTCCCTCGCCCGAGGAAGACGACCAGGCCCGCTTGCTACGCCTGGAGCTGGGCAACTGGGTTATGCAATACCAACAATACCTTTCACTTCGCCGGGGAGAGCCATTCCAGGAACGATTCGAAAGGGTGCTGGAGAGTCTAGATGTTGAGTTCCTGGTGGGGCTCCCGCTGCTGGCTAAAGAAGGCCGATCCCTCGGCGCGTTGGTGTTGGGGAAACAATCGCAGCCCTTTGCTTCGGGTGATCGCGAGTTTTTACAAGTGATGGCTGGGCAGGCAGCTATCGCGATTGAAAATGCTCATCTGTTCCAGGAAATTCACCAGGCATACAATGAACTCAAAAAACTGGACCAGATGAAGAGCAAGTTCATCAACATAGCCGCGCACGAGTTGCGGACGCCTCTGGCGATTTTACTGGGTCACGCCAGCATGCTGGCAGAGGAGGTTGCCGGGCCAGGCCGGGACCGGCTCGATGTCATCACGCGCAATGCCACGCGCCTGCGCGTCCTCATTGACGATATGCTCAACCTGAGCTATCTCGAGACAGGCCAGGCCCAACTTAAAGTCGAAGAGGTGATTCTCAGGGATGCTATTCAGGAGGCCATCCTTGACATGGAGGATACGGCCAAAGAAAAATCTCTCGAAATTGAGGTCAATGTCCCCGCCGACTTTCCGCCAATCCTGGCAGACCGGCAAAAGCTGGACTTGATCGTAATGAACCTGCTGTCCAACGCCATTAAGTACACGCCGGACGGGGGACATATCTGGTTCGAGGCAGGGTTGAACGGGGATAAGGCTCTTATCACAGTAAGCGACACTGGCATTGGCATCCCCCCTGAAGAATACGACAAGATTTTCGATCGTTTCTATCAGGTGGAAGACTCCCTCACTCGTCATCAAGGGGGCATTGGCTTGGGTCTGGCTATTGTCAAGGGCCTCGTGGAATTATGCCAGGGGCGGGTCTGGGTAGAGAGTGAGATTGGCAAAGGCAGCGCTTTCATCGTCGAGTTGCCGTTGCGACAATCTCACTAAGTGCCTATCCGAAAACTGGTGATGGCGCACCACCCTCCCGCAGGTTCTGCCCGTCCTGGCTCGCGCCAGCGGGCCAGGGAAACCTGCGGGAGGGTTTTCGATTAGGTACTAAATAGTCTACCGGCTACTCGTCGGCGCGGGCGATCAGCTTTCGGAAAGCCTCATGCCGGTTGGTGGCACCTACAATTTCGTAGCCAACTTTGATATGTCCGCGTACCGTGTTTTCGGAGATGTGCAGCGCATCAGCAATCTCTGAAGCCGACAGCCCATCAATGCAAAAGAGACGCATCGCCTGCTCTACGCGGCGTGTGAGATTTTGGTAGCGCTTGCTTTCGGGCAAAATCTCCGCTGGGCGCTCCCCCACCAGATCGCTTATCTTGCCGAAGATAAGGCGCGCCACCGATTCGGTGACCACAAAGCGCCCTTCGTGTACCCGCACGATAGCACTGCCTACACCCTCGGCGGCATCATTCTTCCACAAGTAACCGTCGGCACCCGCACGCATCGCAGCCAGAATCAGGTCGTCTCCCCGGCTCATCGAAAAGATGAGCACCTTTGCCCCTGGAAAAGCCTCTTTCACCGTCTGGATAGCGCCTAACCCTGACTCGCCGGTTGGGCGATATTCTAGATCGAGTAGAATCACATCGGGTGGCATTCGGTTGTTTTTGAGATCGCTCAGGGCATGTGCCGGGCTGTCGCTAGTCCCCAAAACTTCAATGCGTTCATCTTTGATCAGCAAACTGGCCGTGGCGTGGCGAACGAAGTAATCGTCGTCTATGATATAGACGCACACTGGTCGAGACATACGGCTCCTCATTTGCTTTTGAAGTAATGTAACTGTTCAGCCG
>JAHELX010000443.1:0-2194 GCA_024643945.1 Anaerolineales bacterium | reverse complement strand
CGACGGGCAAGTAAATGGACGCCATGGTGCCCTCCCCCAACACGCTGTCGAGTTCAATGCTGCCACCATGCTGGTCGACGATGAGGTGGCTGACGAAAAGACCCAGGCCCGACCCGGCGCCACCAGACTTGGTGGTGTAAAACGGATCAAAGACCTGGGATACACAGTCGGCGGGGATGCCTTCGCCCGTGTCGGCAAAACGGACGCAAAGAGCCTGCTCGCCATTGCCAGCCATTGGCTCTAAGCCCAGGCTAATGGTAAGCTGACCGCCGCCGGGCATCGCATCCAGCGCGTTGATGATCACATTGGTGAAAACTTGCTCCAATTGTCCTGGCCGCGCCGCCACAGGGGGTAAGTCAGACGTAACCTCATATCGAAGGCTGACACCCCCTTTTTTGAAGCGCGGCGCCAGCAGCTCCAGAACGCTGTCTATCACCTGAGCCAGGTCAGTCGGCAAGGTATGACCTGCGTCGCTCTGAGCCGAAGCCGCTAATTGCTCAACCATCGTCCGGGCGCGTTGGGTGGTTTGCCTGATCTGCCCTGCAATCTCCACAATCTCTGCTGACTGACCGGCCGCAGCCCCTTCCAATAGATTGGTATACATCAGCAAAGGCGTCACGATGTTGCCCAGTTCATGCGCCACGCTGGCTGCTATCCGGCCGATGGTAGCTAGCTTCTCGGAGCGGATCAGTTGTTGCGCAGTTAACTCAAGGCGGCGGCGATTTTCAACACTCTGGCGATAGGTTTGGACCAGGTCATGAGCATATGCCAGGGTTTGAGCATGGGCCAGCGAAGCTGACACGGGTACCCCTTCGCCCTCTCTCTCTATCCAGAGACGCCAATGCATATGCAGTGTCTGGGCAGTTTGTTGTATGGACGCCAGCAGTCCCATCTCCTCGGCGCTGAGTCGCCCGGTCAGGGCTGTTTCGAATGCAGATAGGTCCTGGTCAAGCCGTTCAAATAACGCCAGCAGATTCACTTGGGGCTGGTTGCTTTCGTTCATAGGCTTATGGTCCGTGCCTCGCCTCTCCACTTTAATCCCGCGGCGCATGTCTGCACCCGCTCATTTTAGTTCCTTGCTATGCCCGACAGAGACCTGGCATAACAGCTACTATATTATAGCACAAATTGTCGATAGGTTCATGCAAGCCCTCTATGTTATGCCCCGTAGCATGATTACGTCCCTCAAAACTGCGGGGCGAGGGGGCGGAATAGGACTCAAGGGGTCTGGCAAAGCCACCTGGCTTATGATATAATGCCTGCACAACAAATCTGGTAACCTGATTAGTGCCCTGCCAAGGCTAACCCATAGGTCCCCTCTGGGGAATTGACAGGTAATTTTGACAGCCGTAGCGCTTGTCCTTAACCGTCAAATCCCGCAAAGCAGGATCAAACCACCGTCAACAAGGTACTGGCGCGAAACACCGTGAACACTGAATCAGTAGCGTATACCAACAGACATAGCCAACAAGGTGAAAATGCCTCCCTGGCTCTGCTTTACCTGATAGCTGGAGAACTTCATGCCTGTCTGGACTTAGATACTGTGCTTCACCGGGTGCTGGTGGCGACGGCCCGCACGATGGACACCCCTGATGGGAGCCTTTATGTGTTCGACGACATGGGAAACGTCACCCACCGCCTGGCTATCAAGGGATGGCAGGTGCAAGACAAAGACGACACACAAGCCGACATGTCAGTCGAAAAAGGGTTGATGGGCTGGGTGATCCGCCACCAGCAGGGAGCCATTGTTGCCAACACGGCTCAGGATGAGCGCTGGTATCCCCTGACCGACCGATCCTCACAGTCGGCCATCGCCGTCCCCTTACAAACGCAGTCGTCCGTCATCGGTGTGCTGACCCTGGTTCATGAAGAGCCTGATTACTTTACCGAAACTGATCTGGTCGTGCTCACCCTCATTGCCGACCAAGCGGCGACAGCGGTGGTCAACGCGCGTCTTTATCGTGCCGAGCAACGCCGGCGACAGCTGGCCGCCACCATGGCCGAAGTCTCGCAGACGATTAGCGCCACCTTGGACCTCGATCGTCTCTTCAACGTGATTTTGGAACAACTGGCGCGGGTCATCCATTACGACAGCAGCAGTATTCTCTTGCAGCAGGATAACAGCCTGCTAGTAGTTGCCACCCGGGGCTTCGACAATCCAGGGGGGGTACTTGGCCTCTCCTTTGATTGTGCG
>JAHELX010000442.1 GCA_024643945.1 Anaerolineales bacterium | reverse complement strand
CAAGGCTTCGGGGATTTCTCGATGCCTGGCCTGAAGACAGGCAACTGGGGCGGTTCCGGGAGGAAAGGCTGCGGCCTGTGACCAGACAAGCTGGACTTGTCCGCCAAGGCTTCGGGGATTTCTCGATGCCTGGCCTGAAGACAGGCAACTGGGGCGGTTCCGGGAGGAAAGGCTGCGGCCTGTGACCAGACAAGCTGGACTTGTCGGCCAAGGCTTCAGGGATTCCTCGCCTTCGGCTCGGAATGACATGGTGTAGGGTAACGAAATCTCTACAAAGATCTACTTCGTCTCCAAAGTCAACAGAACTTCCAGTATGTGTTGGGGTGGCGGGGGATCCCCAAGGATATGCACGACCCAGTAGGGAACCATCTCTTGCGGCAGGGGCAGCACCGCATAGGAACCACGAAAAATACCGTCGGGACGGAAGCCGTCACCAACGGTGACCACGCGGCGGGGCTCGGGCATCGCCCGGAAGGCAGCCAGCGCGGCTGTCTCCATGCTGCGGGTGAAGGGACCGCTTACCAATAATACGTCAGCATGACGAGGCGAGGCAACAATATGAAGACCAAAGCGCTCAAAATCATAGACAGGATTCGATAGCGCGGTGATCTCCAGCTCACAGTCGTTGCATGATCCCGCATCCACGTGACGGATGAACACTGATCGCGGTTGCCGCCGCCGGTCATCCGGCGCTGTCAACAAGCTTCGGCTGGAAAACAGATTCCGGAGACGACTCAATAGCGCGCTAAGTCCAACCGATTGAGATGCCATGGATACCTCGTATAGAGACTGCTTAAAAAGTCGCCATTGAGGCTGGTATTAACCACTTTAGTGGTTTTGTGCACCCCCAACGCAGGCAGTCAACCACTAAAGTGGTGACTACGAACACTAAGAGGACTAAAGATCATTACCCGAATAGGATAAGTTGAAAGACTTGTTGATAACCGGAAAGTCAGGAACAATGGAGTCCGTGTCTTCGCCTGGCGGTTTATGGCGCTCTCTATAATCGTCATCTAGCAGGTGCGGTTCGACGACTGCCTTGAGCGCCGTCCAGTTCAGCAGCGAAGGGTCACGCACCATACAGCGATAGATACCTCCGAACTTGTCCTGCATCAACCAATAGACGATATCGCCGCGCCAGCCTTCAACGTAGCCCAGCCCAAACTCGAAGTTGTGCTCCGGCTGGAACTCGGGGGTGGTCACAAAACAAGTCTCCGTCGTATTCAACTCAGGTCTGGCCAGGATGTATTGGATGATCTGGGCTGAACTGCCTACCTCACGCACCCGGATCAGGAAGCGGGCCAAGGCGTCACCGGCGCTGGCCTCGCGGCCCTCAATGGAGTCGTCGTCGGGCGGCAATCCCTTTTTGACCAGCTCTTGAATAGTTTGGTCCTGGTAGGCACCCACCGGATGCTGCAGCCGGAAATCGCGCCGTACGCCAGAGGCGCGGGCAACCAGGCCAGTCGCGCCTAAGTCGAGTGCCTGTCGCCGGGTGAGGATGCCGGTCCATTGCAGGCGGTCACGGAAGGGTGGCCACTGGGCCAGGCTGTGAGCCAGGCCACTGAATTGGGTGGCTGCCTCTCGGACTGTTTCACGGGTTTTAGGGATATCGAGCGGTTCGCGCAGAACGAGTCCGCCTGGTCGATTCAGTCCACGCAACAGGCGCTGGCCGACCAGGTGATGGTTGAGTTCCAGGAGTCGCTCCCGTAGAGCTGCCAGATCCGAAGCCGCCACGGCGTAAGCTACATCATGGGCCAATGCCCCACAGTCACCAATGTGATTGGCCATGCGCTCCAGCTCCAGGAACAGGCCGCGTAACAACCCGGCCTCCCCCGGGGGGCGGACGCCAGCCAGCGCCTCGGCCGCCTGGCAGTAGGCCAGGGTGTGGGCAAAAGACGAGTCGCCGGAGACGTGCTCGGCCAGCCGCCAGCCATCCTCCATCGTGTGATTCGTCTGAAAGAGGCGTTCGATACCCTTGTGAGTGTACCCCAGGCGAAGCGTGATCTCCTCAACGACCTCACCGGCCAGGCGGAATAAGAATTGGCCTGGCTCGATGACCCCGGCGTGAACAGGGCCTACCGGCAAGAGCCATTCGCCATCGGGCAGCGGCCGGCCATTGGGGCCGTGCCTGGTCGCTATTGACTGGCGACGGGTTACCTCGATAGCCTCCTTCAAATCTTGGGGAGTCTGATCCCGACGCAGGGGATAAATTGTTGGCGGATAGATATCGTGTAACCAACTGCCAGGCTTAATTCGCCTGTCGGGGTTGCCTGGGAACAGCCCGAACAGGTCGGCCGCCTGGCGCTCGAAGGGGTCTACGCTGGCAAAGAACCCGTAGACGGAGGCATAATTCTCCGCGCCTGGCCGCAGCGGATTTTCAACGAGGAGAAGAATATCTTGTGTGGGGTGAGAGAAAAGGTAGTAGATCTTGAAGACCTGGTCTTCCAGTTCACGCTCATCATTGGCTACAGCGCTGACCAGATAAAAATCCTCAGCGCGCAGTTGTGGGCACAGCCCATATAGCTCTTCTTCGTCCCACACCACGAAGTGAAGTTGATTGCGCGCCGGACGGTACAGTTCAGCGCCGAATAGTTGGCAAATCTCATGCAGTTGATCACGATCAGCTATCATGGGTATGCTCCCGGCCCTTGCAGCACAATTGAGGTGCTTCGGCGCAGCAACTCTGGAAAGTCCACCGGCACCGCCGGTACTGTGAAGCCAAACACAATGATCACCAGCATCAGCCCCAGCAAGGGCAACACGGTGAGCAAATTCTCGCGGCCCCTCTCAAACGGCGGCCGGTCCAGTAGCAGCCGGGACAGGTGGACGACTAGCCCGCCGAAAATAAGGGTGACGGTGATCAAAAAGAGGACCACGGCCAGGATATCCCCCACGCTGTGCGAGCTAAGCGCACGCTCAATAGCCGCCCAAAGGATGATCACCTCGCTCATAAAGATATTGAAGGGGGGGGAGCCGACCAGCGCCAGCCCACCCAGCGCCAGCAGGATGCCGGAGGTTGGCATAGACTTCAATGCGCCAGCGCCCTGGTTACTCTCTTCGTCCTCTAATTTGCTCTCAAAACCCCGACGGGCATATTCGCGGCGGATATTCCCATAGGTCAGGAACATCAGGGCCTTGGTCAGGGCGTGATTGAGGGCGTGCAGCAATGCCCCAAACAGCGCGACCGATCCGCCGACGCCGATGCCAAAGGTGATGATGCCCATGTGTTCCAGGCTGTGATAGGCCAGGATGCGCTTGAATTTGTTACGTTTCAGGATGAAAGGCGTGGCCAGGGCCAACGAAAACAGCCCGGAGATCAGTAGAATATTCGAGGTGAAGCGGGCGTTGTCCTGCTGGTTGAGATTGGTGATGGTGTAGAAACGCAGGATGGCATACAGCGCCGACTTGAGCAGCACGCCCGAGAGGAGCGCGCTGACAGGTGAGGGGGCTTCCCCGTGGCCGTCGGGCAACCAGGTGTGCATAGGGGCAAAGCCGGCCTTGGTGCCGTAACCGACTAGTATGAAGAGAAAAGAAAGGCGCATGAAATTGGCGTTAAGGGATCTGGCCACCTCTGGCAAAGCCAACCCCGACCAGCGCATCGGGTCGCCGGCCGTGGCATATTTTGCCAGCAGTGACTGGGTATCGGGGGTGATGGCATTGGCCAGGAACAGCGTGCCCAGCAAGGCGAAGATGATGCCGGTGGTGGTGACCATAATGTACTTCCAGGCCGCCTCCAGCGCATTCCGCTCGCGGCGGTAGCTGACCAGTAGGGCTGAGAAGATAGTCGTCAACTCGACCGCCATCCACAGAATGACCAGGTTGTCTACCATAGGCACGACGAGCATAGTGAAGTGAAAGAGATTGAACAAGAGGTGAAACTGGAAGGGACTGTGGTGGGAGTTATGGTCCTTGTCAAAAGCCAGGAAGAGGTCCGCATACCAGGAGGCGACAAAGGCGACCAGATTGACGAGCAGTACGAAATAGATGCTGAGTTCGTCCAGGTAGAAAAAGCCCATAAACTGCAGCGGAAACTCCCTCCGTGCTCCAGAGGCAACCAGGACAGAAGCGCCTAGCGATAGAAGCGAAAAGAGGATGGTGATCCCGCCCAGAAAGCGCGGGCGCTGCCTGGCAAGCACGGTCGTGGCCGAGGCGGCCAGGGGCGCTGAGACGGCGATTAGCGCGAGAACAACCAGTTGATCGTGGGTGAGACTCATCAGGTTACCCTTTTAACTCCTGCTGCTCGCTAACCTCGATCGTGCCTGAGGCGCGGTGCAGCTCGGGCAGCAGGTATACCAGGATGGTCAGGGTGATAATGATGTAGACGAACAAGCTAATGACGAAGATGAGGGCCAGCGATGGGACGATGATCACTTTGATACCCGCCAGGAACATGCCATGTTCCATCACCAGCAACCCCATGATCTGAGAGACGATGTCCCCTTTGCGGCTCAGGGTGGAAAGGCCCACCAGTAACAGGGCCAGGGAGACGGCCAGGCTATTAAAGTCAATAAGGACGGTTGCCTCTCCCAGAGCAGGCTCCACTCCCACTAACTTGAAAGCGACAACGTAAGCGGCGGCGGTCAGAATCAGGTTGAATGCCACTGAACCAATCTGACTCCGCCGGGAAGCGCTGTGCTCGAGCCAGATTGGCCTGGCCTGGCGAGGTAGATCACGCAGCCAGTAGTCAATGCGATCTCGACGGGTTAAACTGGTTGGCACAGTTGCGCGCGCCAGCAGCGCCTCGATACTTACGGCCAACACCAGGGGCAGGATTAGCACGAGGGCTACACTGGGCCGGCCGAAGAGAGCGTTGCTGCCCGGCGCAGGCTCCACCGCAGTCAGTAGTGTGACCAGGGCCAGCATAGCCGACTGGGCCTGGTATAGCCGGATCATCGTACCCACTGTCTTTGCCGAGGCGATGCTCAGCGCCATCAGCAACATAAAGAAGGTCAGGATGTCAACGATTGAGGTCAATGCATAGGCCAGGTCTATCATCGTCTCCTCACAGCAAGTAATGCGTAACCACGGCTACGATGGCCGATAACAGGGCAAAGACCAGCGCACTGGCCGCCGGCCCGGTAACCGCCCGCAGGCGCAGCTTGACCTGAGTTGTCTCCCATAACCCCAGGATCAGTGCCAGAACCAGGAGTTTGATCGGGTAGGCCAGGATCAGGAGACTGATCAATGCGGGGCCCAGGCTGGTTGCCGCCAGCAGCCAGGGGGCAAACAGGCTGGACAGCAACGTCAGGAAGAAAGTAAAGCGCAGCGCCTCGCCCCATTCAATTAAGGCCAGATGCGGACCGGCGTATTCCAGGTGAATCGCCTTGCCGAACATGGTCAATTCCAGGTGGGTCGCCGGGTTGTCAAAGGGAAGGCAACCGGCCTCAGCCAGAGCAATTATAGTCAAGGCCAGCCCCGCCAACAGCAGGGTGGGGTCGGTAAAGACAAGGGCAGGCCCAGCCTGCCAGTTATGGTGCACGATAGCCGGCAGGTTAGTGGTGCGCCAGCGCAGAGCCAGGGCATAGACGATGACCACCAGGGTCGGCTCAGCCAGAGCGTGG
>JAHELX010000441.1 GCA_024643945.1 Anaerolineales bacterium | reverse complement strand
CCAGGCCATTCTTAACCCACCGCAGTCGGCTATCCTGGCTGTGGGGCGAATCGTCGAGCGGCCGGCCGTGGTTGATGGACAACTGGTTGCCCGCGCGGCGGCAGTGCTGTCCTTGTCATGCGATCATCGCGTACTGGACGGGGCGTTGGCGGCGCAGTTCTTGGGACGTGTGGTGGAGCTGATCGAGGAGCCGTACGGGCTGTTGGCCTGATATATTGATATAGGTCAGATAAGGGTGAGGGACAGAGATGAAACTGCCACGCATCCCCGATAGTGAGTTTCGAATCCGCTGGGAGTGGCTACAGGCAGCCATGGCTGGCGCAGGTTTGGATCTGGTCATCGCCTATGCCGATGATCACGCCGTCGCCGGGCCGGGCCACGCCCGTTATCTGGCCGACTTCGCCCCCCACTTCGAGCCAGTCTGTATCCTGGTAGCGGCGGCCGGTGAACCGTTATTGCTCTCAGGGCCGGAGACGGAAACCTTTGCGCAACTAACTGCTCGCGTCAGGGATGTGCGGGTGGTGCGTGAGTTCACACACCCCGACGAGGAGTATCCCTTCACCACCCTTGTCAGTCTGCGAGACATCATCGCCGAAGCGTCTGAGCGGGCCGGCGCATCTCCCCGCCGGGTGGGTCTGGCCGGATTGGAGTTAATGCCGGTCAAGATTCACCAGGCACTTATGCAAGCCCTGGATGGTGTCGAGTTGGTCGATGCCGAGAATTTAGTAACCAGTCTGCGCGCGATCAAAAGCCAGGCCGAGCAGGCAGTCATTCGCTATGCCTACCGTATTGCTCAGGCCGGCATGCAGTCCGCGTTCGATGCCATCCACGCGGGTGCCACCGAACGCGATGTGGCCGCTGCCGCCGAATTTTCTATGCGCTCGTTGGGTTCCGAGGGCATGGGAATTGACACCATTGTCGCTTCCGGCCCGAATACTCGCCCCATCCTGGCCCGCACTCGACTGCGTGAGTTGCGGCGGGACGAGCTAATTTTGCTCACTATCGCTCCGCGTTACGAAGGATACCACGCCGCCATCGGCCGGCCGTTAGTCATCGGCCAACCTCCGAACGAGGTGCGCCACGCGATGGAAGTGGCGGTCGCTGCGCAAAGAGCAGCCATGGAAGCAATGCGTCCTGGCACTCCGGGCAGTGAAGTTGAAGGGGCAGCACGCCGGGTGGTAGAAGCGGGCGGCCTGGAGAAGTATTTTCTCTATAGCGGTGTGCATAGCGTGGGCGTCATCGAATTTGAGCCGCCCATCTTTGGGCCGGGGAATCACGATCCACTGCAAACTGATATGGTCCTCTCGATAGATGTCCCACTCTTTCACGCCCCGTGGGGCGGTCTACGTTACGAAGATGGTTATCTCATTACTGATACTGGTGCAGATCCCCTGGGCGATTTCCCTACTGGCGTGCTAGTACTCTGTCAAGGGTGATTTGAAGGGTAAGAACGAGCGCTATGGGAGCCAAGATTATCCGTCACTTCCCCAAAGGGGACCTATGGGTTAGCTTTGACAGAGCACTAACAGTGTAGGGTCGGTCCGGAGTTTAACGGTTTCAATCTCACCAAGGAGGGGTACAATGAAACGTGTTGCCTTTCTGCTCAAAGTAAAAGAAGACAAGGTAGAGGAGTACAAAGAACATCACAAAGCGGTGTGGCCCGAGATGCTGGATGCCCTGCGCCGCACTGGCTGGCACAATTACTCGCTGTTCATGCGGGATGATGGGTTGCTGTTTGGCTATTTTGAGACGCCCGAGAGCTTCCAATCTGCCCTGGATGGCATGGCCCGAGAGGAAATCAATGCCAGATGGCAAGATTTCATGGCTCCCTACTTTGAGAATCTGGCAGGGGTCCACGCTGACCAATCCATGCTAGAGTTGGAAGAGGTGTTCCACCTCGACTGAAAGCACTTGTCCAGAAATAGCTTGCTACTTTTGCAATCAGTTTACGCCCGATTTGCCGATTGAAGTGCAAAGTTATACCCAACGCACGGGTATTATATTATTGGACAAGTACAAAGGAGGTCCGGCATGGCTCTCGAGGCACCTTATCCAGAGTTGGATGAGTTTATGAGCGCTATCGGGGAGGCAGGCCGCCGGCTGTCCGACATCCAGGCCCTAGAAGGCGCGGCCGGCAACATCTCGGTCTACATTGGCTGGCCGGTCGATCCCCGGCGCAAGTTCCCACTGGTAACCACGATAGATTTGCCCGTACCGATGCCCGAGTTGGTGGGCAAGGCCTTTCTGGTTACCGGATCGGGGCGGCGGTTGCGTGAGATCACCCACGAGCCGGCGGCCAACCTGGGGTTTGTCATCGTCGACGAAGGAGGACACACGGGGCACCTTTATACCTCGCCGCGCCGCCTGTTCACCCAGTTAACCAGTGAGTTCAACTCGCACCTGGCTGTGCATCGAGACCAGGTCTGCCTGACCGGCACGAATTTCCATGCCATCGTCCATGCCCAACCGCCGTATCTGACCTACCTGAGCCACATCCCGCGCTACCAGGATGCGCAGTATCTCAACCAACACATCTTGCGCTGGCAGCCGGAGACAATCGTGAATCTGCCGGAAGGGGTGGGATACGTGCCGTTCCGGGTCCCGGGTTCATCCCAGTTGATGAGCGATACAGCAGAAGCACTCCGCACGCATCGGGTCGTGGTGTGGGCCAAGCATGGGGTGATGGCCCGTTCCGACGTCTCTGTCAAACGGGCCGCCGACCGTATCGAGTATGCCGAAACGGGTGCGCATTACGAGTACTTGAATCTGGTCAACCACGAGCTTGGCGAAGGTCTTTCGCCCGACGAGATACGTGCCATCTGCGAGATACATGGCGTCCAGCAGTCCGTTTTTTGAACTTGTTTCAGGGAGAAATTCGCATTTGGCGAAGAACCTTATTGACTTGTTTTAACAAGCGTGATAAGATTCTGTGGCTATTTGGCGAGCACCAGATTGAATTTGTCTGCATGCCTTGTACGCTCTGTTTCCCTCGTGTCGCGAGTTATCGTTCCCCAGCAGGAGTCCGCTATTGTAGGAGTCTTTTGTTCAAGGAAGGAGTTCAATCCAATGACAGGTCATCGCGCTGCGTACGAAGTACTGGCAGAAAGTTTGGAAGCTCAAGGCATCGACGTGGGTGCAGTGAAAGCAGCCCTAAAACGCCAACACATCGAGACACCGAGTTGGGGCTATGCCAACAGCGGTACCCGGTTCAAGGCCTTTGCCTGGCCGGGTGCTGCTGTTACCACAACTCAGAAGCTAGATGATGCCGCCATGGTCCACAAGATGACCGGTATCGCTCCCTCTGTGGCCATTCACATTCCCTGGGATCGTCCGCAGGATGATGACTACGAGGGGATGTGTCAGTACGCCGAGGCGCAAGGCATTCACATCGGTGCTGTCAATCCTAACGTCTTCCAGGACGATCAATACAAGCTAGGTTCCTTGGGTAATCCGGCCCCTGCCATCCAGGAGGAGGCTTTGGATCACATTTTGGAATGTTGTGAGATCATGGCCAAGGTCAATAGCAAGAACCTCAGCCTGTGGTTTGCCGACGGGACTAACTATGCGGGTCAGGACAGTCTGCGTGGGCGCAAACGGCGTTTTGAGGAGGGATTGCGTATCGTTTACCAGCATTTGCCCCCTGACAGCCGCATGCTAATCGAATACAAGTTCTTTGAGCCCGCCTTCTACAGTACTGATTTGCCCGATTGGGGCACGGCCTATGCCTGGTGTCTCAAACTCGGCCCCCAGGCTCAGGTGCTGGTCGATCTGGGTCACCATGCCCAAGGCGTCAACGTCGAACAAATCGTCGCTTTCCTGCTGGACGAGGGGCGGCTGGGTGGCTTTCACTTCAATAACCGGAAGTATGCTGACGATGATCTAATTGTAGGCAGTGTTAACCCCTACGAACTTTTCCTTATTTACAATGAACTGACTGGCGCCGCTCAGAGTGGTGATGAACCAGCGACTACTACCGCCCAAAACGTAGCCTATATGATCGACCAGTGCCACAACGTTGAGGGCAAGCTCGTCCCCATGATCTACTCTGTGCTGAACTGCCAGGAGGCTTATGCTAAATCCTTAGTGGTACCTCGGGACAAGTTGGCTGCGGCCCAGGCTGAAGGCGACGTTATAGAGGCACACCGTGTTCTTACGGAAGCATACCGGACTGATGTGCGGCCCTTGCTGGCTCAGGTCCGGGAAGAGATAGTCGTGCCTGTAGATCCCATCGCCGCCTATCGGGCTAGCGGCTATGAGAAAAAGATCCGGTCCGAGCGAGGGATGGTCGCCACCAGTGGTGGGTTCCAGTAAGGAGGAAACCATGTCACAACCTGTCAAGCTAATTGCATTGTTGAAAGCCGAACCCGGTATGAGTCGAGCCGAGTTTGAGAAGCGCTGGGTAGAGGACCACGCTCCATTGGTTTTGAAGTTCAAGAATCTCAAAGGCTATCGGATTAACGTGGCCATTGATGAATATCAAGAGATCGAAGGCGAATTGCCTTACGATGGCACCGCTGAACTGTGGTGGGACTCCCTGGAGGAGCTGCAAGAGGACTTTGCCTCGCTCGAAGGCCAGGCTGCTGGAGCTGATGCTGATACTTTCACTGTAGTCCGTACTCACATCTACACGCGAGAACACATTCTCAAATAAGTCGTTCCATCAATCCATACCAGCCAGGAGTGGATGTTTCATGACTCGACCTAAGATATGTGTTGTAGGCGCATCTAATCTGGATCTGATCAGTTATGTGCCGAGATTGCCCCGCATGGGTGAGACTTTGCACGGCACTCGTTTTCATATGGGATATGGTGGTAAGGGTGCCAACCAGGCGGTGATGGCAGCCAAGTTAGGTGGCGATGTAGCCATGGTGACTAAGCTGGGCCAGGACATCTTTGGGGAGAACACCTTGAAGAATTTTCAGTCCTGGGGAATTGATACCCGGCACGTGCTCTTCACCGACCAGGCTTTTTCGGGTGTCGCTCCCATTGCCGTAGACCCCGACGGTCACAACGCTATCATCATCGTCACCGGGGCTAACGATCTGTTGACCGAAGAGGAGATCGAAGCCGCCCACCCGGTCATCGCGGCTGCCCAGATATTGGTCTGCCAGTTAGAGATCCCCGTGGAGACCACCCTGGCTGCCCTGCGCATCGCCCGCCAGGAGGGTGTTACCGCCATTTTCAATCCTGCGCCGGCCCGACCCAGTCTGCCTGACGAGCTTTACCAACTCAGCGACATCTTCTGCCCCAACGAAAGCGAGACGGAGCTCCTGACGGGCCTACCCGTGAACAGCCAGGAGGAAACCGAGGCGGCTGCGCGTGCCTTGCTGGAGCGAGGTGCGGGCATGGTGATCCTGACCCTGGGCGAACGTGGCAGTTTGCTGGTGACCGCGACTGATAGCATTCATGTGCCGGCGACGCCTGTTAAAGCCCTGGACACCACCGGCGCCGGGGATGCCTTTGTGGGCAGCCTGGCCTACTTCCTGGCTGCCGGCAAACCTTTGGCTGAAGCTATGCGACGTGCCAATTACATCGCTGCCATCAGCGTCCAATCGTCCGGCACTCAAACC
>JAHELX010000440.1 GCA_024643945.1 Anaerolineales bacterium | reverse complement strand
AGTGCCTGTTGCACCCCTTCACCCGAGACGTCGCGGGTAATGGACGGATTGTCGCCGGTTTTACGGGCAATCTTGTCGATTTCATCAATGTAGATGATGCCCGTTTCAGCCCGTTGCACGTCGTAATCGGCGTTTTGAATCAGGCGCAGCAGGATGTTTTCCACATCTTCGCCCACGTAGCCCGCCTCGGTGAGGGCGGTGGCGTCGGCGATGCAGAAGGGTACGTCGAGGATGCGGGCCAGGGTTTCGGCCAGTAACGTTTTGCCGCAGCCGGTAGGGCCGATGAGTAAGATATTGCTCTTCTGCAGCTCTACCTCCTCCTGTGCACCCGCGGCGATGCGTTTGTAGTGGTTGTAAACGGCGACCGAGAGTACTTTTTTGGCCCGGTCCTGGCCCACAACCCATTCATTTAGCTTTTGGTAGATCTCTTTAGGGGAAGGGATGCGCCCCATTGAGAATTCGGCCGGCATAACCGGCTCGGTCTCTTCTTCCAGAATCTCTTTGCAAAGATCCACACACTCATCACAGATGAAAACCCGATCAGGGCCGGCGATCAGCCGATTCACCTCGTCCTGGGTGCGCTTGCAAAAAGAGCAAATCTGAACTTCGGACCGGAATCTACTTGCCATCCTCCCCGGTCTCCTCAGGTGTTCGCAGCACCTCGTCTATGATGCCGTATTCCACAGCATCTTTGGCGCTCATCCACCGGTCGCGGTCAAAGTCGTCGGCGATTTTCTTTAACGTCTGGCCGGTGTGTATTGACAGAAGTTCGTGCAGCAAATTCTGCATACGCTGAAGCTCTTTGTATTGAATCTCCACGTCGGGCGCATAGCCCTGCGCGCCACCACCTGCCGGGTGCATGTGAATAGTGGCGTGGGGCAAGGCGTAGCGCCGGCCGTGGGTACCCGCCGCCAGCAGCACCGTGCCCATGCTGGCCGTCACGCCAACGGCAACCGTCCTGATCGGGGCGCGTACCTGTTGCATCGTGTCGTAGATGGCCAACCCATGGTAGATGATACCCCCGGGTGAGTTGATGTAAAGGGAAATCTCTCGCTCTGGGTCCTGGCTATCCAGGTAAAGGAGTTGAGCCACGATGAGATTAGCAACCTGATCGTTAATGCCGCTGCCTAAGAAAACAATCCGCTCCCTGAGGAGCAGGGAATAGATATCGTACGCTCGTTCTCCACGGCCACTACTTTCGACGACCATGGGAATGAGTGCCTGCGGGATGAGAGACTGCATTGTCAGTCCCCTCCTTTCCTTGACATTAAATGATAAACCATAATCGATGTTGTCGACTGGAGGAAGCTGCGTTCCCCCACCTTTACTCACTATTATCTACTGCTTCTGCTTCTGTTTCTGCCTCTACCTCTATATCTACCTCTGCCCCTGTCTCCGTCTCCGCCTCACCTTTGACGATTTGGACCAGCCGCTCCAAAGCTTTTGAGGTGAGCAGATCGTTGATAATATACTGTACGTTGTCGGGGGTGGCCAGGGCCTGGCGCAACTCGCTGCCCCGTTCGCCCGCCATCACACTTAATCGGTCAATCTGGCCGCTGACTTCGTGTCCCGCGACGGACAGGTCCTCCAGTTCGACCAGCTTACTCAAGGCCAGTGACCGTCGCAGTCGTTCCTGCGCCGCTGGCCGGAATTCTTCGCGCAATTGCTCGCGTGTCTTTTTTTGTATACTCAAGTAAGTGTCCAGATTCAGGCCAGATTGTTGCAGCCTCCGGTCTTGTTCGCTCAGCATTTGGTCGATTTCTTCTCCTTCCAGCACGCTGGGCCACTCGATGCGCTCGGCGTTTTCGAGGAGTTGCTTCAATGCCTCTTGGGATAGCTCATTATCCGCCTCGCGTTCCTTTTGCTGGCGAATGTCCTCAGTCAGCTTCTCCTTGAGTTCCTGCAGCGTATCGAAATCGCCTACGGTTTGTGCGAAATCGTCATCCAGAGGATAAAGTTCTTTTTCCTTGACGCTGTGTACTCTAACCGAAACCGCCACCTCTTTGCCTGCGTAGCGGGAGTCGCTGAAGCTTTGGGGATAGGTAAGGCTAAATTCCTTCTCGTCGTTGGCTGATAGGCCGATCAGAGGCGTGGTCAAGTCTGGGCCGGAGCCATCCTCTTCCTTTTCAGTCAGTTCGTATTCGACGTTTTCCTCGTCACCTAAGACATCCTCGCCAATCTGCTCTTTAACGGCCATCGTAACCATATCCCCTAACTGCGCCGGCCGTTCTATCGGATTCCAGACCGCATATTCTTCCTGCAGGTTCTTCAGAGCCTCATCGACCTCTGCCTCGCTGACCTCTACTGGTTCGACTTCCATACGCATCGCGCGATAGTCGCCCAATTTGATGATAGGTGCGACCGGCACCCGGACTTTCATCACCAGGGGGTCCCAGGTGACGTCCTCCATCGAAGCAGGGGCGTAAGGTTCCAGTTCGGCTTGCTCAAGCGCCTGCTTAAAGAGCGACTGGCTCAAGTCTTCCATTACTTCGTCGCGGACTGTCTCTTCGCCAACACGGCGGACGATCATACGGTAGGGGGCCTTACCCGGCCGAAAGCCGGGGATTTTTACCTGTTTTGAGATGCGCTGGGCGGCGGCCTTGAGCAACTTATCCGTCTGCTGCTCGTCCACCTCCACCGTCACCAATACTTCGCAGTTCTCCAGGGAGTCGGTCGTTACTTTCAACAAAGAGATATCTCCTTAAGCTTTGATACGAGTTGAGTCATCTTAGCACAAGTGCTGGTAAGACAATAGGCAAATCCGGTTTTGTGCTAAGTACCAGACTGGTATTAGATTGTACCAGACGAGAGCAAATAGTGCAAAACTATGCTTGAAGGACTCAAACAACGCGATGTGCCATTTCGATTATGTCCTGCCCTTGCTGCTTGAACTCACCCAATGGAGCAAGTTTCGTATTTGGGGGCTTGATTAGGCCCCTTCATCGGAAGGGATTGAAAGCGAGGTGGAAATGTGATAATATGCACTATAGTATTATGGACGCCGTCATAAACCTTTCTGACGGCGGGCGCTTGAGAAGTTCAGAGATTTCCTCAGAGTCGTTCTCGTGGGGAGATGATGCACACCTTTCCACAAATCAGTAGAATGAGACCACAGCGTTTGTCGCATAATAGCCCGTTTCGGGTATTATGCGACAGAAATGTCGTAGGATCAATAATTTTGGAGGCAAAATAAATACCATGAAGGTAATAAGATTTCTGTCAGCTAGCGCTGGCTTGTTAGCTGTTTTCATGTTTTCTTCGTGCACGCCTTCGGTTTTCCAATCTTACTCACCTCAATATTACTCGCCTCTCCAAAATGCCGAATATGTTTCTACAGGCGCAACGATTGTGGTCCGTTATGGTCCTGTGCTGAGCGATCAAAATCTCGCTGGTTTGAAGTTCACCGTGCGGGGATCAAAAAGCGGCCTCCATGAAAGCCAAACAATCCTTGCAGATGATCACAAAACGGTTATTTTTAAACCCGCCAACCCATTCACACCGGGCGAGCAGGTCATGGTCGATATCAACAGCCTGCGTTTGGACTGGCAAACCAGTTTTCGCCGGCTTTCCTATACCTTCACGGTTGCCATCAATCAACGGTCAGGATCGCCCGTAAGCTCGTCGGCGGCGCCCCCGACCAGTGCCCCGCGGAGTGCCTTTCCCAACTTTCTGACTTTGCCGCAGGATATTCCGCATTATGCCGTGTCGAAAACTTCGCCCGATGCCGGAGAAGGGTATATCTTTGTGGCGCCCTTTTATTGGACCAAGACGACGGTTGGATCCTACCTGCTGATTCTGAATGATCAGGGCCAGCTTGTCTATTACCAGTCTGTCGCTGATGACCTGGCTGCGTTTGATTTCAAGGAACAACCGAATGGGTTGTTGTCTTATTGGGATCAAAAGGATTCGACCTTCTATCTCATGAATTCACATTATCAGGTGGTCGATAGTTACCGGGCAGGAGATGGCTATGTCGCCGATTCACACGATCTCCAGATCTTCCCCAATGGCAATGCGTTGTTAATGGCATACGATGCGGAGACCGTGGATATGAGCAAGATCGTTCCGGGCGGGAAAAAGGACGCGACCGTTATCGGCCTGGTGATTCAGGAACTCGATCCATCCAAGAATGTGATCTTCGAATGGCGAAGTTGGGACCATTTTTCGTTTTTTGATTCAACCTCCAGTCTGACGGATCAACAAATCGATTTGATCCATGGGAATGCGCTTGCCCTGTCGACCGATGGCAATCTGTTGCTGTCGAGTCGGGATCTCAGCGAAATCACGAAGATCAACCTGCAAACCGGTGATGTGATCTGGCGTATGGGTGGCAAGGCGAATATGTTTAAGTTCGTCAATGGCCAACCCTTTGCCTACCAGCATGATGTCAGGCAGCTCCCGAATGGGGACATCACGGTATTCGATAATCACGGCACTCCGCAAAACCCCGCGCCTTCGCGGGGTATAGAATACAAAGTCGATGAAACTAACAAAACCGTGACGGAAATCTGGGAGTTTACACACGTACCGCCTGTCTTTGGTACGTACATGGGCAAGGTGCAAAGATTATCGGATGGGAATACCTTTCTCAGTTGGGGCGCACCATCAACAGTGAAAGGATATGCCTATGTCTCGATGACGGAAGTAACGCCGGACAAGCGCACCCTTTTTGAGCTCTCCTTTGACCAGCCATACGTCAGTTACCGGGCCTTTCGCTTTCCCTGGCACGGATTCCCGGATACCCAACCTGCGTTGGCATCCAAAGTCGACGGGAACGAGATCACGCTCGGGTATTCCTGGAATGGTGCAACTGAGGTGGCGGCGTATCGGGTATTTGGTGGGAATTCTTCACAGTCGCTTGGTCTGATCGAGGAGAAAGCAAAAACCGATTTTGAAACACAATCACATCTTACCAACGTGCTAAAAGGCGAATGTTATTTCCAGGTCGCGGCCGTGGACAAGAGTGGCAATGAGATGGCTCGCTCTAAAATAATCACCACAGACGATGTGAGTTGCCCGCTGGTGCCATGATAGTGTGCTGATGGCAAGATATATACAGCTTTGAATTCGAGGATACGTACGCACTGGACAACATACCTCGAACGATAGATTTTTCCATAACAATTGGAATATGGTTTGCTTAAGAACATTCACCCATATCAATTTCCAAAACAGCGGACCAACAATCCGCATGTAGCCGGCGCCCCAACCTTGCTTTCTTGTGAGGGGTGTTGCCAACAACATAGCTTTTGGGTTGAGGTTAGTTGTGCCAACAAACTTGACTTTAATTCAGGTGGTGTCCTGTATTGCAGGTCACTTTTAGGTGAGGATTCGGCGTGGCGCGGCTTATGTGGGGCGTTAGGCGGCTGCGATCCGTGCTGATCCCTGGACAACAGGCTTATGGCAGTAGAACCAGAGATGTCATCCTCCGATTTGACTGAGTTGCTCCGTTTGCTTGATGAAGCCTCGATAGATGTGTGGCTCGACGGTGGATGGGGAGTCGACGCGCTCCTGGGAAGGCAGACTCGGCCTCACAGAGACGTCGACATCATTGTCTCCGTCTCCAACGTACCAAAGCTGCG
>JAHELX010000439.1 GCA_024643945.1 Anaerolineales bacterium | reverse complement strand
GTCGCCCATGAAAGTCGCCACCTCAATGCCCAGTGAAAAGGGGGTGACATCAACCAGGATGGAGTCAATCGGCTGACCGGCGATAATAGCTGCCTGCACACCGGCTCCCAGGGCCACCGCTTCGTCAGGGTTGATGGCCATTTCCGGCTCGATGCCGGTATGCTCGGCGACCAACTCCCACACGGCCGGGATGCGCGTCGAACCACCCACCAGCAACACCCGGTCCAGATCGCTTGCCGACAGGCCGGCGTCTTTGAGCACGCGATCGATGGACTCGGTCGTTTGTCGCAGCAGATCCTCGATCATTTCCTCGAACTGGGCGCGGGCCACCTCGTATTCCAGGTGCAGTGGCTTTCCGCTCTTCTCGGCCAGATATTCCTCGCGCATCCAGGCAAAAGGATGGTCTGAGAGGTGGATTTTAGCCTGCTCGGCAGCCCGATTCAGGCGGGCCAGCGCCTGGCGGTTCCCGCTGAGGTCAACTTCTTGTTGCTTGGAGAAGACTTCATTCACGTGCTGGGCCAGCCGCTCGTCGAAGTCGTCCCCCCCCAGGTGGGTATTGCCGTGGCTGGCGCGTACCTCCACCACGCCGGCTGTCAGCTCCACCAGCGACACGTCGAAGGTGCCGCCTCCCAGGTCGTAGACCAGTACAAGTTGGTCGTCACCCCGGTTCAGCCCATAGGCCAGAGCCGCCGCAGTCGGCTCGTTGATGATCCTTACCACTTCCAGGCCGGCAATAGTGCCGGCGTCTTTGGTCGCCTGGCGCTGCGCGTCGGAGAAGTAGGCGGGCACGGTGATGACCGCCTTTCTTACCTCCTGGCCCAGGTGTTCCTCGGCGATGCGCTTTAGCTCGCGCAGGATAAAGGCTGAGATTTGCTGTGGCGTAAACTGGTGGCCCCCCAGCGTTACAAGTTCGATACTGCCCATCTTGCGCTTGACGGAACGTACTGTGTTTTCAGGCGCGAACACGTATTGATTGCGAGCCGGTGTCCCCACCAACCACTTGTTCGGAGGCGAAAAACCCACTACCGAGGGGATAATCCGTTCGCTGCCGTTTGGCAATATGCACGGTTGGCCGTCCTGTACCATCGAGACGGCGGAATAGGTTGTGCCCAGGTCAATGCCGACAATAGGTTTGTCTATCATAGGTGGTGATTACCCTTTGTTGAGTCTGAGTTTCTGGATGGGCTGCCATACATCAGGCAGGACGGGAAACGACTACCTCGGCGTAACGAAGCACGCCGGCAGGCGACCGGTAGCCACGCCGGTCCTCGGCGACGATGGTCCCGGCCGGCGCCCGACCGCTGGTGTCTACACCAACTGCCACATGCAGGTGGGGATCGAAGGGATGGCCCACCGCCGGGATGGGCTGGACTTCGGCCTGGGTTAGCACATCCAGCATGCGGTCGCGTACCAGGCGCAGGCCATCCAGCCAGGCAGCGAGTGTCGCCCGTGCCTCTTCTGTCCCGCTGAAATGCTCGATCTGGCGACGGCCACTCTCAAGGGCGGCTTCCAGGCCGTCTAGTGCAGGCAACATGGCCAGTATCAGGTCGCTGCGAGCGGCCTGGACAGCCTCCCGTCGGTGTTCGGAGAGAGCCGCAATCAGGTCGTCCTGGCGGGCGATGGTCTTTTGCAGAGCAGCCAGTGTCTCCTGGGTTTGCTCCACCTGCGCTTCGAGCAGGGTATTAGCTTTAAACTGAACCTTGCCCAGCTTGCTCAGTTGTTCGCCCAATTGACCGAGATTAGCGCCATCCAAAGCACCCTGTTGGGCCAGGCGGGCAGCCAGCTCAGATATTTCTTGCCAAATGAGCCGCTTGTGACTCACACTGTCACCTCACGAAACTCGTCACTGAAATCACTCCGACCCAGGTCGCCCCACTGGCGCAGGGCGGTCAGAGCATCTTCGGGATGAAAGGATAGGTCAAAGTCAGGCTTCGATGCGGGTACCTGCCAGTCTGGAGGTGCCTGCAGCAAGAAGAGATCCGTCTCGGCGCGTACCTCCGGAGTGCGCAGCTTCTCGTAGGCAGCCCGGATGATCTGGAAAGTTTGGGGTTCCTGCTCGGGCGGATATTGACGTACCAGGTCAAAGTAACTCCGGCGGATTTCAGCCTGCGAGGCGCCTCGTTCCAACCCTAACACGACGTAAGGATCGGTGATGCCGGGCAACAGCTTGGGCTGTCGCCGGGCCTTGGGGCCGGTGCGCTCTGGTCCATCAGGGCGGGAATCGGGTTCAAGCGTAGTCGTCATCGTCAAAGAAACCTGCAAAAGAATTATCAAACGGGGTGCCGGGTATCAGAGGTGGTGGAAAACCGGCTTTCCCCAAAAAGTAGTCCTTGACTAATCTGATCTGGTACAGCATGGCCTGGTCCCCGTTCCGCTGGGCGATACTTTCAGCCTGGCGCCAGTGACGTTTTGCCAGCCGCGTTTGCCCCAGGGCGGCGAGGTACAGATTCCCCAGCCAGAGGTGCGCTTCGGCCAGATTGGGGTCCAGGTCCAGGGCGCGGCGCAAATAACCAATCGCTTGCGGCTCTGGCCCCTCGTGTGTCAGGGCCATTGCGATCTCGAACAGCAGTCGAGGGTCATGGGGATTACGCTCCTCGGCGTGTTTCAGCAGGCGTTTGGCCCATTCTGGTTGCTCCAGTTCCTGGCAATACTCGGCCAGATCCACGTAGAAACTGGTTGGCGGTGGGGAGGTCAAGGCTTCGGCATGTTGCAGCACAGCCCACGCCTCGTCCCACTGGCCGGCTTCCAGCCATCCTCGGATGGCCAGGTGGCGGGCCGACAGGTTGTTGGGTTCTGTGCTGAAGGCCCGTTCAAATTGCTGGCGTGCCGCTTCCCAATCTTCCTGCAGGATATGGCATAGGCCGATGGAGGCATACAGCTTGGCACTGTTGGGCATGTACTCCAGCCCCTTCTGGTAAGCGGCGATGGCTTCCCCGAACAGGCCCCAGTATAAGTGGTCGTCGCCCAGTTCTTCGTAAAGAAAGGCCAGGTGTTGGCGGGCCTGGGCGTGCTGTGGATCCACGGCCAGGACTTTCTGCCAGGCGTGCTGGGCAGCATATCGGTAATCATCTTCCTCGTATATCTGAGCCTGCCAGGCCAGTGCCTCTACGTGGTTGGGGTGAGCGGCGAGCACCTCGTTGACCATATTCGAGGCAGACCACGCCCGCCCCTCGGCCATCAAGGCATCCACCAGGCTCAAGCGCAAATCCACGTTATCAGGATCCCACTTGATCGCATTGCGATAAACCTTAGTGGCTTCCTCGTAATCCCCGGCTTGGCGGTAGTTCTCTGCCACGTGTTGCCACATATAGGCTACCTGGTCATCACTCAGAGCGTCGGGGGCATCGGCCTTGCGCGGGCGGCGGCGGAGGGCCTGCCGCCACAGGTCAGCAGCCTGGCTGTAGTTTTCCAGCTTCTCGTTAGCCAGAGCCATGTTGATAACCAACGCCCGCTCAATCTTGTCCCCCTGGCTGACTGTCTGCCAGTGGCTGAGCGCAGTGGCCCACTGCCCGCTCAGAGCGGCCATATATCCCAATTGCAGATGGGCCTGCTGTTTGATAGCCATCAAGTCAGCATTCTCTGGGACGAGCTTCAGTCCCTGTTCGGCCAGGCGATGGGCTTCGGCCCAACGTTTCTCTTCGCTCAAGCCGTCGCCAACGCTTGCCAGGAGTTCCTGAGCTTGCAGGCGATAGACGCTGGCCAGGTTCTGGCGCAGCCAGGGGGTGTCCAGGCCGGCCTCGCGAGCCCTTTGCCAGTCAGCTATGGCCTCTCGCCAGCGGTCCTGCCGTCCGGCTGCTACCCCCAGGTAATAATGGGCGACAGCGCGCGCCGTCGAAGGCAGGTGGGGGTCATTGAGAGCAGCCTCAAGGTCGGTTGAATCGGCTTCGCCCAGGGCTACACCAGCCAGCCCCGACCATAGAGCATCGCTGTCGTCCCGGGGGGCGTGGCGCAAAGCGACGGCCGGGCGACCGTCTCTCAATGCTTTCACGCAAATCAGGCGGTCTTGCTCGTTTGGCGAAAGCTGGGGCCAAGCCGGGTCAGTGGCGGCGTCGTGGCCATGGATGGCTAGAATCTGAGCCAGGGGAAAAGCCGCACGCCTATAGGGTGGGTCTTTTTCCAGAAGAGCCCGATATATAGCAGCGGCTTCGTCCAGTTCGCCCCGCCAGTGATGAGCCCGCCCCACATGATACAGAAGACGGGGGTCGTTGGGGACCAATTCAACGGCTCGCTGCAGGTCTTTCAGGCCGGGGGGAACGCTCGTGACCGCCCGGCGGAAATATGCTTCGGCCAGCGCTGCTGCCAAGGTTGGCGTGGATGCTTTGCGAAGGACCTCTTCCCAGGCGTCAATGGCGGTGTTCAAATCGCCCCGCTCAAAAGCGGACTTGCCCCGTTGGATCAACGCTTTCGGAGAGCTTTTGGCCCGTTCTCGTCTGGCCTGTGTCCTGTGCTTTCGTTTGCGGCTCATATCATAATAATACCCGCATCTGAGATTTCCTGGAAGATTGAGCGACACGCTGCCTTCGCAGCTCAGAATTTTTCCCCGGCAGGGAGGTACACCCAAATGTATCGGTTGCCAGTAACTTGCTATTTTACCACATATTTCCCATGTTTTGCCAATAATGCTGGTGAAAGGCCTTTTTCGACCAACTGGCTATTGAACGCGCAGTCGGTACGCAGGACACAAAAGGCCGACGCAACCCAAACCGCATCGGCCTTTTACGCAGTCATGCAAAACTTGACATAAGTGCCCCCAGGGGGGCTGTATATATACCCCTGTCAAAACTGGCACGGCAGATTGACGCGTTTCGGGCCGGAAATGTCGCGATTGGGGCGGTGATTTGCAGGCAGATTACTCAAAATGCGCCTGCACTGCGTTTAGTCCTGTGGGGAGTAGCGAGATCAAGGTGCTGCTTGGTCTTGAAAGGGATCGCGAGAAATCTCCCGCGGTGTGCCTATGGACGGAATTTCTGTTTTGGGGTATAATCTCCCTGAGGCAATCTGCCTCAAGGTACTCAAACTGTGGAAGTTGCTTACTCAATCGAGGGCGTTCCCATTCGCTTAACTACGGAACGCTGGTTCCACATCGTAGAAAACCACGATGATCTGGCCGGCCACTACGACAACGTCTTAAGCGCCGTGGAAAACCCAGATTTGGTTCTTAGGGGTTACCGGGGCTCCCTGATTGCCGTGCGAGATACGGGCCGAGGTCAATATCTGGCCGTGGTATATCGTCAACTATCGAAGGAGGACGGATTCATCATTACGGCCTATTTTACTTCAAGGATAGACCGAAGGAAAGCGATATGGAAGAGAACGTGACTACGCCTGTAAAGACTGAACCTATTTTACGCGCGCTGCCCTACCTGACCCGTTTCCCAAGTCGGCGTTTCTGGATCGACTATGACCAGGAAGCTGATGTGCTATATATCAGTTTCAAACGTCCCCAGAACGCTACCGACAGCAAGATGTCGGAAGAAGGCATTCTGTATCGGTATCGGGATGAAGAACTGGTGGGCTTGACTATTCTTGATGTCTCCAGCCGCACACAAGGCTGAACTATTTGGTGTCAGTGCTATACTCCTCA
>JAHELX010000438.1 GCA_024643945.1 Anaerolineales bacterium | reverse complement strand
CTTCCCGCTCGCGTTCGACGTGGGCGATCACCTGTTGCCGCTCCAGCGCTTCCGCGTCGGCCTGGCGGCGCTGGGCGAGGGCCTGCCTCTTTGACTGCTCCACCTGTTGGGACACGGCCAGTTGGCGCGCCTCGTAGGAGTGCCGGAACTCCTCTGGGAGACGTGTCTGAGTGACGTTGACCCGCATAACCTCCACGCCGTAGGGCTCGACCTCTGCGCTGAGGGACCTGCGCAACTCGCCCGCCCCCTGTCGGGTCACGTCGATGATCTCGTCCGAGGACAGCCGCCGCACCTGCCCCCGAATGGCATGCTGGCAGGCTGCCTGTAGCACATCGTCGAAATCGTCGGCTGTGATGCGGTAGACAAACCGGTAAGGGTCGGCGATGCTGAAGGTGATTAAGGTATCCACCATCACACCCACATCGTCCGCGCTGAGTGCCTCGACCGCCGGTACGTCATACGGGATCTCCCGCCGCGTGACCAGGTGCGAGACGGCGAACCATGACGGGACGATATGGGTGCCGGCCTCCAACATGCGAACGTGTTTGCCGCCCCGGGTGAGCAACGCAGTTGTTCCCTCCGGGATGCGCACCATGAAACTGCGGTAGAGTCCGAATAAGACCAGGAGCACACCCAGCATGCTCCCCAGCGATGCCAGTGCAAAGTTGTTGAGCAGGATGCCACTCACAAGCGCGGCGCCAAACGCGATGAGACCGGCGACCACAAATTCGTTGCGAATGCGGTGCGGGTTAAGGGGAACCAGGACGAGAGGCGTACGGCCGCTGGCATCCCTCGCGGCGAAGACCCCTCCTGCGTCCTCCAGAGGAACGCGCACCTGAGTAAGTTGTGCGTACTCGGTCGGAACTAGATCAGTCGATTGTTCTTCGGCCATAAGCGGAGACCTCTATACCTCAGAATAGACAAACGATTCGGCGTGACTTAGCTGATTCGCTGCGGCACTCTACGTTCGGCCCCGCGCCGAGGGGACCGCCCGCCGCCTTAATCCGCGCCTGGATGGCAGCCGGCGCGCTGGCTGTGGCACAGGCATGCCCTCCCCAGGAAGCATCCCCGCCGGCAGGGGCGGATCGCTTACGCGGCCATACACATAGCGGAACAGGTCACGTGCCACGGCTGCGACCGGCGCCGCCAGGAAGAACCACAACGTGCCAAGCTGGCTCAAGGCCACGATCACCAAAACCAGGATAACCGGATGGGCGTTGATAATGCGCTGCTCCACCTGATCCTTCACCAGCCGGTTGGTCAGAAACTGAATGGCCACATAGAGCAGCAGCACCATCAGCGCCGCCTCTCTGGAGACCGTTACCAGGGCCAGCAGCGTAGTGAAGATGATGTTGACCATCGGTCCGACCTCTGGGATCAGTTGCATCAGGCCGGCCAGCACGGAAAAGAAGACCTTGTAGTGCACCTGGGGAAAGCCGAGCAGTTCCAGCAGGCCGATCGCCAGATAGGTCGCCACCCCAACGGCCAGGCCCAGCAACACCTGGCCACGCAGAAATGTCCCGGCCACCCGGTCCAAAATCCTGACCACGGCCCTAAAGTCGGCGCGCAACCCGGCCGGCAGCCCGGCCATAAGGACTGGTACGGCGCGCGGTTGGTCTTTCAGCGCGCTCAGTAGCCAGGTGGGTAGGACCAGCACGCCCAGCACGAACCCTACCGCGTTCAAAAGATTGAGCAGACCGCCGGCACTCAGGAGCGTGGGAATCAGCATATTGGCATTCCCACGCATCCGGTCTATTACCGCGTTGATCCCATCTATGACGATAGGCTGTATCGGACCAGGTAAGGTCCTGATCCGGGCCATCAGCGGGGCGATCATGTCCTGCAGCTCTACGTCGGGCGGAATCGCGCCCACCAGGTTGACGAACTGCACAATCACGGGCGGCACGAGCACCCACAGGACGGCGGCGACCGCACCCAGCGCAACCAGCATCCCCAACAGGGCGGCCAAGAAGCGTGGCAGCAGGCGATCCAGGAAATTGACCAGGGGCAGGGCGGTGTAGGCCAGGACCCCACCCGCGACGAAGGGGAGTAGCGCCGGCCAGGAGGCTACCAACACCCAAACAACAGCGCCCAGCGCCCCAAAGGTCAGCAGGGAGCGTGCCAGTGCGCTGGGTGTAACGCTACGCAGGCGCATCCCCAGGCGCTGCCATGCCTCGCGCGAACGCCCCACGGAGGCCGCCAGCTCATCCTGGCCCGATGCTGCCTCAGTGTCTGTCACAGCTTGCACCTCCAGGTTCATAGGACTCTTCACTTATTGTCCCTCAATCGTTTCCTCTCAAGGCCCGGCGCCAGCTTACCTACCAGCGCTCCACCGGCCGTTCCTGCCAGCAGCCCGCCGGCAGGGCCACCCAACAGGATCCCAACCAGAAAGCCCACGGCGCTGCCGCCGACCAGGCCGACTTGCACACCCCGGTCCATTTCATTTACTCGCTAAGATTGCAGGTTACCATCTTGATTGTATCCCAAAAGCGGTTTGTGTACATCGAACAAACGCATAGTCTTTGCCCTGTACGAATGTACAGTAACTAAAGCCAACATATTCGGAGCCTCCAAGTATTGGGGTTATGAGCTCGTCCGAAACCACCTCTATGGGCGCCGAATCCGCACGTCTCCAGGTTTCTGTTCAGTGTGTGCCCTATATGAACGTCCTGACAAAAAACTATATGTTCGTATAGGGGACGGACTGAACGAATGCCTGATGTCGCCGCCGGATTCATGTGATAGACTGAAGGAGCGAGTTTGGGCGACAATTTCAGTTTGACACAAACAACTTCAGAACAAGGAGATGATCATATGTCTGCCACACGACCTTCAAATCGACCCTTCGGTGTCACTATTCTGGCCATCCTGGCGGGTATCCTGGCCTTCTTCGCAGCGGTGCACACCTTGCAGTCGCTGGGGATCCTGCCCTTTTTCATCGGTCCCTTCGCTTTCAGGGCTTTTAGTCTCTTCAACGCCCTCATGTGGGCGCTGATGGTCTGGGTGTATATCTGGCTCGTCCAAATGCTCTGGAACGTCGATCCCCAGGCCTGGCTGTTCCTGGCGGTGATCACGATCTTCAACCTGGTCCTGGATTTCACTCTGATGTTGGGAGCTACCACCTGGTCGGATGTCAGCATCAGCTTCATTATCAACGCGCTCGTGCTGATCTACATCATGCTGCCCGGTGTCAGGGGTGCCTTCGGCCAGGAGGAACCTGATCATGAGTGAAATGCTCCAGGTATTAGCCAACTTGGCCGTGCTGGTCTTTGTCGTCAGCAGCATGCTGAGCATGGGCTTGAGCCTGACCATCAAACAGGTTCTCGACCCGTTGCGGGATGTGGCCCTGGTGATCAAGGCGCTGCTGGCCAACTTTATCCTGGTGCCGCTGGTTGGGGTCCTCATCAAGCTGGTCATCCCTCTGGACGAACCGCTGGCTATCGGCTTGATTCTGCTGGCCACAGCCGCCGGTGCGCCTTTCCTGCCCAAGCTGGTCCTGGCGGCCAAGGGAAACGTCGCCTTCGGCGTAGGCCTGATGGTGCTGCTGATGGTGGTTACGGTGGTTTATGTCCCCATCGTATTGCCCTTATTGCTGCCGGGGGTAGCAGTCAACCCCATGGATATCGCCAGCTCTCTGATCGTCTTGATGTTGATCCCCCTGGCTGCCGGCCTGTTCATCAAGGCGCGCTACGAGGGGGTGGCCACCTCGCTCCAGCCCACCATGGCCCAGGCCTCCAACACCAGCCTGATGCTGCTGCTGGTCCTCATGCTGGTGCTCAACTTCAGAACGGTGCTGGGCACTGTAGGCACGGGCGCGATTCTGGCGGCGCTGATTTTTATCCTCGTCTCCTTTGGTCTGGGCTTCTTCCTGGGTGGCCCGGCGGCGGATACCAAGCCGGTCGTGGGCCTGGGCACCGCCCAGCGCAACGTCTCGGCGGCCATGGTGGTGGCGGCCGGCAACTTCAGCGACCCAGGCGTGCTGGTCATGATCATCGTCGGCGCGCTGCTCATGCTGGTGCTCTTGATGCTCACCGCCGGCGAACTCGGCCGGCGTGGCCAGCCCGCTGACGCAGCATCCCAACCCACAGCCGCCTGAGTGGCGCCCGAAGTCCTGACGAGAAGACCTCCGAAGTTTTCAAAACTTCGGAAGTCTTTCCAAAGAATGTTGGATGGAACACCACCCGACCGTCCACTTCTCGAGAAAGGGTAAAACCAATGAGTGAGCTGATTGTGATCGCCTTTGACGACGAGACCGGCGCGGCCGAGCTGCGGGATGCGCTGGTGGGACTACAGAAGCAGGGGTTGATCACGCTGGACGACGCTGCGGTTGTGGTTCGCAGGCAGGGTGGCAAGGTCAAGATCAAGCAGGCGGTCAACCTGGTGGGGGCCGGCGCCCTTGGCGGAGCCTTCTGGGGCATGTTTATCGGCCTGTTGTTCTGGATGCCGTGGTTGGGCATGGCCATGGGTGCCACGTCCGGCGCGGTCGCCGGCGCACTCGGCGACTATGGCGTGGACGACGGCTTCATCAAAGAAGTCACCAAAACTATCGAGCCAGGCCACTCGGCCCTGTTCCTGCTGGCGCGGCAGGCCACGCCGGATAAGCTAGTGGACGAGCTGGAGCACTTCAACGGCAAGATCCTCCAGACTTCGCTGTCGCGAGAGGCCGAGGCCAGGCTAAAAGAAACCTTTGGCGTGCACGAGGAGTAGTTTACCCATTAGAAAGAAAAAGGCGGGGTCCCGCTATGAGGTCGAAGAAAGAATGCGCTGGGAGGCCCAGGCCAAGGAGTGGACACGTTAGGCAGGTCCAGCCAGAGAAAGCGACCGACTCCGAGACGGCATAGTGGATCACAGGAGGAACGATCATGGCTACCGGCACAGCCGAGAACCTGGCCCATATTTGGTGGATCGTCCTGCTCGAAGGCGTGGCGGTGTTACTGTTGGGGCTATCATTCGTCGTTGCGCCTGGCATAACCGTCGCCACCCTCCTGGTGTTCCTGGGCGTCTGGTGGATGGCCAGTGGGTTCTTCTCCATCATCTGGATCTTGGTCAGGGAGTCGGACCTGCACTGGGCCTGGTCCCTGGCGCGGGGGATTCTGGCGGGTATTCTGGTCTTGGGCTATCCGTTGTTCAAGGATCTTGTGCCGCGAGGCACCCTGGTCTCCGTCGTGGCCGTGGGGGCCATTCTAATGGGAGGGATCAGCCTGATCTACGCCTACAAGGGCGGCGGGTTAGGGGCGCTTATCCTGGGGGCCATCAACATCGTCTTTGGCGTGCTCCTGCTGGCCTCGCCGCTGGTGGCCCCGCCCATGCTGTCCATCGTGATGGGGATCTCTGCCCTCGTTGGTGGAGCCGTGCTCATAAGCCTGTCGTTCCGCATCCGCAAGTTGGGGGACGAGGTCCCGGCTACGTAGTACAAAGAAAAGACTCTAAGAGGCGAACCATGAAAAAGCTAACACTTTTCGTCACACTGCTCGTCGTGGGGGCGTTCTGGCTGCCCCTCGTATCCATGGCCCAGGAGCCGGTCGCGTGCGAGTCGGACTACACGGTTCAGCTCGGCGATTGGCTGTCCAAGATCGCCGACAAGTACTACGGTGACGTCCT
>JAHELX010000437.1:2521-5614 GCA_024643945.1 Anaerolineales bacterium | reverse complement strand
AGGTAACGCCGGAATGGCATATCCGCACCCAGGCCGCCTTCCAGCAGCATACCGACAACGGCGTGTCCAAGACCATCAACCTGCCCCATGAAGCCAGTGTAGACGACGTGGCCCAGGCCTATCGGCTGGCCTACGAGACCGGCTGCCTGGGCATCACCGTCTTCCGTGACCGCTCCAAGGGGGAACAGGTGCTCAACGTAGGCGTCGGCGAGTCAGCGAATCAGCGAGTCAGCGAATCGGTTAATCTCCAACCTCCAATCTCCAAGGTCGCCAAGCCGCGCCCGGCGGTGCTAACCGGCACCACCTATCGCAAGAATACCCCACTGGGGGCGGCCTACATCACCGTCAACAGCAACGGCGAGGGCCGGCGGCAGCCCTTTGAGGTCTTCATTAACATCGGCAAAGCCGGCTCCGATACCGCGGCCCTGGCCGAGGCATTGGGGCGGCTCATCAGCCTGATTTTGCGCCTGCCGTCGCCGCTCAACGCATTTGAGCGGGTGCGCGACATCGTGGGCCAGTTGCGCGGCATCGGCAGCGGGCGGGCGGTCGGCTTTGGCCCCCAGCGCGTGATGAGCCTGCCCGACGCTGTAGCCCAGGTGTTGGCCGAGCACGTCGGCTTGACCAGCACCGAACCCCTGCCCGGGCTGCCCGACCTGGACAACGAGTCGCGCCAACTTCCCCTCTTCTCTGGCGCCGACCTCTGCCCTGAGTGCGGCCAGGCGACCTTCGTGATGGAAGAGGGATGCAAGAAGTGCCACGCCTGCGGTTACAGTGAGTGCTGACGCAGATGAAACGAGTGGGGCAGCCTTTTCCCCAGAGGGGACCTATGGGCCAGGCTGCCCGGGTGGGCTAGCCTATAGGTCCCCTCTGGGGAAAAGCGCATCCCATAGTAGGGTGGGGCAGCCTTTTCCCCCCAGGGGACCTATGGGCCAGATTGCCCAGGCGGGCTAGCAAGCCCACCCCACGCCTTTTCAGACAGTTTCTTAGCGCAGCCGCCAGTACCCACGGCGGCTGCGCTTACTGCCCCAAACCCCTCTTTTCCCTTGACACAGAAGCACGGCTGGTGTATTCTAACCATAAGCAGGTATCCCTCCCCTTTAAAGTCAGTTGTTGACATCTCAAATACCGGTCGGAGCGACGATGATGGCAAAAACGTTGGGAGAAGAGCACAATCCAATCACAACGCAGCAACTCGAACGCCGTATCCGAGAGTTGAGCACTTTGCATGAGATAGCGCGAGCTGTGACCTCGGTGCTTGATTTGGAATCGGTGCTCAATCGTATTGTGGAAGCTGGCGTGTACCTGACCAGCGCTGAAGAAGGCTTTCTACTCCTGGTGGACGAAGAAACCGGTGACCTGACCCTGCGTGCCGGCAAGGGGCTGGGTGAAAAAGCTGCCCGTGGCATGAGCATCAAAGTCACCGACACCATCGCCGGCCAGGTGGTAAAGACAGGGCGTCCAGTCCGAATGGGTGGCGTTCGGCGCGATGAGGAATACAAAGTCAAGACGGGCTATCTGGTCAAATCAATGGTCAACGTACCCATTAAGTCCGCGGGCCGGGTCATCGGTGTCCTGGCAGTAGATCATTCCATCGCCAGCATGCGGACGTTTAGCGACCACGACGTGGCTCTCCTTTCATCCCTGGCCGATTATGCCGCCATCGCCATCCAAAACGCGCACCTCTACGCGGAAGCGTCGGCCAAAGCGGACGAACTGGCCAAATCGCTGGAAGAGCAGACCGGCACAACGCCCGCCCTTCCCTCCGCCGAAGAAGACCGGCGTATGTTGGAACAATTCGTGCAAGGGCTGCGCTCCCAACGAGAGGAAGTGCTGAACAGCATCGAGGGCACGCGCAAGCTGGCTCACGACCTCCGCACCCAGGCCGAAAGTGCCGAAGAGGTGGCCCGGCGCTTGGGGTTGTGGGACGAAGAGGTGCTTGGCCTGCTCCCGCAACTTGAATGGCTGGCCCAGGCCGGGCTGCCTCGTGTCGCGCAATCGCCTGCTTTGACGGCTGAGACGCGCCCTGTCGGAGATGCCAGCACGCCCCCCATGGAGGCTACATCCGTCAGTCAACTCTTAGAAAACCTGTCAGAAGGCACGCTTCTATGCGACGCCAAAGGTTTCATACGCCAGGCCAACCAGGCAGCCGCTGACATTCTGGACAAGCCCGTGACCGAGTTGATCGGCTCCGATTTGCAGACGATCACCGAGGACCCTCGCTGGGAGCGAATGATCGGCTCCCTGCGACTGGCATTGGCACTGGGCACTGGTGATGGAGCGCATACGCCGCCGGCTCCGGAGGCGACGCTGTACATAAGTGACCACGCTATCCATGCCAGGTTAATCCCTCTTTACCATGGCCAGTCCGAAGCCGCTGGCATCATCGCCATCTTCCACAACATTTCTGCCGAGACCGAGGGCTGGCGCGCCCGGGATGAATCCCTGGCTGCCTTATCGCAGAAACTGCGGGGGCCTATGACTGCTATTGCCAGCTACAGCGACCTGCTGCTGGGGGCGACAGTGGGTGTGGTTGATTCGATCCAACGCCGCTACTTGCAACGCATCCAGCAAGGTGTCGAACGTATCGAAGCCGTGTTGAGCGAGTTGGGAGAGGAACCTGCTCCCTCCGGCCGGCGGGTCACCCCAGTTCCCTCCCCCCCCATCGCCGAAGTCATCAATCAGGCCGCGGACGCCGCGCAAAAAGTGCTGTCCCTCGACGGCGTGAGCATCACCCGGGACATCGGCGACGATCTGCCACGGGTGCAAATTGACGCGGAGTACATCAGCCGCATCCTGGCTGACTTGCTGGCAGCAGCCGGCAAGCGCACTGGCGTCGGCGGGAGCGTCAGTCTGAGCACCCAGGTACAGTTTGATGGGGGGCGGCACGGTCACCTGGTCGTGCTGATTCAGGATGGGGGTACCACCTCCGAGGACGTCCTCCCCATGGAAGAGGACGAGAATATTCATGCGGCTTCGTCGCTAGCCGAGGACGAGGGTGCTCGCATTTGGACGGAGCGCAAAGAAGATGGGAGCAACCTGATCAGCCTCTTGCTGCCTGTCGCCGAGCCCGTGTTGCCCGATCATATGCTGTAG
>JAHELX010000437.1:0-2421 GCA_024643945.1 Anaerolineales bacterium | reverse complement strand
CGCATCAAGGCCGAAGGAATGTTGGCCCGGGTCTTTTTGCACGAAATGGATCACCTGGACGGGGTCCTGTTCATAGATCGGGTGGAGAGCCCGGACAAGCTGTGGCAGGTGAAGCCCGAAGACCTGCAGGGCGAGCAAGAGGCCGAAGAAAAGGAGCCGACAGAAGCCGTCGTCGAAATGGGCTGAACCACAACGGTTTTAGACTCTCAAAGAGCGCGAGCAATCGCGCTTTTTATTTACGCTGCCTCTTGACAAGCTCAATGTTTTATGGTAACATATCGATGCATTTAAGATTGTCTATTTGTTGTCGGATAGGTGGTTGTGATGATTAGCTGTGTGGATTTTTGCAGAGCCCTGGGGGACGAAACGCGCCAGCGCATTCTGGAATTGTTGCTGACCAAAGGAGACATGTGCGTCAGCGACCTGGTAGACGCTTTCAATGTATCACAGCCTACTATCTCTCATCACCTGACACTGCTCAAAAATGCCGGGCTGGTCACTGGACGCCGGGAGGGAAAACAGGTATTCTACTCAGTTAATCAGGAAAACGTGACCATGTGCTGCGGTAAGCTGTTCGCCAAGTTTACACCCGAGGGGGTTAATCTGGCCGATGTGATTCCGATGAGCGAAGAGATAGAGGAATAGCACCTCTTTTTTCAGGGCATATGCCTGTCTTGCGACTGATTTGAGCCAAGCATTATGCTGCCTCACGCAGTTGTGTCAACTCCTCCACGCCAATCCAAAAGTGATGCTTCAACACGTTATCTGCCGGCACTACCCGCACACCGTTCAACTCGACGGGGCCGGTTGTGGCAGCCTGTGCCGACTCACGGCCCAGACTGGAGGGGTTAACGTAACACAGGTTTGGCCGGCGGCCAAACTTCAGGCGGTAGCGATCGGCGGCCCGTGCCACCTTTTCCGCCAAATCGCGCTTGGGGTCGGCGTCAAACCATAGAAGTCCTTCTTGCATGTCAATCACCTCTTCGATAAGCCTCTAATTTTCTTCCACTCACTCGTCGGCCAGTCCGGGAAAGGTGTGGCGCAACTCGTCCAACATCGTCTCCTCGTCGCCGACGACCTTGAAAGTGCGCGGGCTCCCGGGCGGCGGCAGGCTCCGATCCAGGGGCGGGACGGGCGACGGCCCGTAACCAGGCATCCCATACCCCGGCCCCGGGTTGACCACGACCACCGGCGGGTAATGGGTGCCCGTGTTGTTCCTGGCCTGGCTCTCGGCCCCGTAGCCCCGCCGCCCCAGCGCCCAGATGAGGAGCAGGCTGGTGGGTATGCTGGCCAGCACTCCACACACTACGCCCACCACCACCGCCATCGCGTCGGCGCTCATCCGGTTGCCGATGACCACCGCCAGCGCCACGGCGAAGGCCGCGCCGATGATTGCCAGCGTCTGCTTCATCCCCCCCCTCCTATTGCGCTCAGATTCCAGAGCCCGGCCTGAACCTTTGTCTTAAAGTGCACCCCGCCCATAGTCATTTGATCAACCGTAACTGCCGGGCGACCCCGGCCACCACCTCCCGCCCCCTGGCCGGCCTGGCGTGGCCATCGGTCCCGGTCTGCACTAACTCCTCCGTGGGCCAGCGCCGGCTCTTGCGCCCCCCCAGCCGCAGCTTCTCGACGATGGCTGCGACGTCGCCTACGCTGACGTACGCCGCCTGGAAACGGATCACATCCCCCTTGACCACCAACAGAAAGTCGCCCCGCCCCAGCAGCTTCTCGGCGCCGGTCCCCGGCAGCCCGCTCGCCACCTTGGCGTCCTCGGGGCTGGCCACGCTGCCCACCAGGCGCACCGGGAAGTTGCTCTTGACCAGGCTGCCAATGGCGTCCACCGTCGGCTTCTGGGTACAGGCGATGACGTGGATGCCGGCTTCTCGCCCGCGCTGGGTCAGGCGGGTGATGCTGCGCGCCACTCCCCGGCCGCCGGCTTCCACCAGGTCGGCCAATTCGTCGATGACCACCACCACCCGCGGCTCCTGAACCTGCTCCTGATCGCGCTGCAACATCAGGTGCACCAACTCATTCAGGGCATAGGCGGCGGTGTGTACCTCGTGTGCCACCGGCCACAGCAGATGGGGCAGCCCCGACAGGGCTTCGTAGCCTCGCCCCTTGGGGTCGATGATCACCAGTTGTACCTCCCCCTGGCGGTTGTGGAGGGCGAGGCTGACGGCCATACTGCGTGCCAGGGCGGTCTTGCCGCTGCCGGTCGTCCCGGCCACCAGCACGTGGCCTACCTCAGGGCTGGGCAGGCGCAGCAGCAGGGGGATGCCCTCCTCGTCCAACCCCAGCAGCGCGCTCTGGCGGGGTATTTCGCCCAGGCGCGCCGCCAGGGGCAACAGGCGCACCGTTTCACCATCTTCGCGCGGCACTTCGACGCGGACCGTACCTCCCTGGCGCCGGACGCGCACGCCG